>JACQGJ010000174.1 GCA_016199605.1 Armatimonadota bacterium
CCCTCACAGACACTTTTGTCCTGCACCCCCAGGATTCCGGCACGGTGGCGTGTCCGATTACCTACGCCGCCTATCCGGGAGAGAAACCTGTCATCAGCGGCGGGAGGAGAATCTCAGGATGGAAGCGCGGTGAGGGGCACCTCTGGACAGCCGAAGTTTCAGAAGTCAAAGCAGGCAAAGCGAGGAACGAGCAAGCAAGGCACGAGCAGTGGTCCTTCCGCCAACTTTTCGTGAATGGCGTGGAACGCAAGCGGCCACGGCTTCCCAAAGACGGGTATCATGCGGTCGCAGGTCCCATCGTCCCGGAGAAGTGGGACGACCCGCAGAACGCGAAAGCATTCCATTTCAAAGCAGGCGACATCAATAAAAGCTGGACCAACCTGAAGGATGTTGAGGTCGTGGTCCTGCAATACTGGACCGAGGCGCGACTCCGAATCGCTGAAGTGGATGACCAGACCAGCACAGTTACCTTCACCGGATCGAGTTGGCGGCCGCTCACGTGGTCCAAGGGCTATGTGGTGGAGAATGTTTGCGAGGGATTGGACGCACCGGGCGAGTGGTACTTGAACCGCAAGACGGGAGTCCTGACCTACTGGCCGCTGCCGGGTGAAGACATGACAAAGGCAGAGGTGATCGCGCCGGTGGCCGAGCAACTGGTGCGGATCGAGGGTGACGTGGAGGCCGGGAAGTTCGTGGAGCATGTGGCTTTGCGAGGACTCTCGTTCCGCTATGCCAACGCGCCGTTGCCTGATGCAGGCCACGCGTACCCTCAAGCCGAAGTGGGCGTCCGCGCGGCGATCCACGCGGAAGGAGCAAAGCATTGCAGTTTCGAGGACAATGAGGTTTGGCAAGTTGGCCAGTGGGGACTCGAATTGTCGTGGGGGTGTCAGGACAACCGTATCGTGGGCAACCGCATTCACGACGTGGGCGCCGGAGGAATCAAGATCGGTGAAGAGTCGAATCGGGAGAAGGACGCCGACGAGGCGTGCCGCACCGTCATCACCGACAACGAAGTCTATGATGGGAACAAAGTGTACATGGGCGCTCCCGCGATTTGGATCGGGCAAAGCGGCGGTAACCTGATCGCCCACAACGAGATCCATGGCGCGTGGGAATGGGCCATCTCAGTGGGATGGAACTGGGAATACCTGCCGCCGAACCGCGCACGAGACAATGTTGTCGAGTACAACCACATTCATCACCTCGGAGAGAGCGTCCTCGGCACACACGCCGCCATCTACTGTCTGGGACTTTCGCCGGGAACGGTCCTCCGGCACAACCTGATCCACCACGTCTCCGGCGGAGGCTATGGGATCATTTTGGATCAGGGATGCGCCGGCGTCCTGGTGGAGAACAACGTGGTGCATCACACGGACGGCGGTTGGTGTTCCAACTTCCACTGCATCGGCAACACCATCATGAACAATGTCTTCGCCCTCACCCGCCAGGCGGCAATGCACCGGTATGGGGACAGCCCTCCCGCTGGCTACAACCTCTCAAATTGCAATATCTGTTGTCGCAACATCTTCTACTGGAAAGAAGGCAAGCTGGAAGAGCGCGACGACTGGCTTGATTTCGGGACAGTTCAGGATTGGAACCTCTATTTCGACGCTCGCGGCGAACCCGTGAAGTTCCTCCGGTACTCCTTTGACGAGTGGAAAGCGAAAGGGCTTGATCGTAGCTCGATTCTCGCCGACCCGCTCTTCGTGGATCCTGACAACGGGAATCTCAATCTCAAGCCGGAGTCGCCAGCCTTCAAGTTGGGTTTCAGGCCGATAGACTTGAGTGGGAATGGACCGCGCAGAGGTGGAGGAAAGTGAACCAATCATGACAATAGGCAACGGGATAGAGGTCATGGGAGTGTGATCGGGGAAAGCGCGTGCAGATTCACAGTCGGACGCAGATGCACTATCCCGCCGAGGGGAACCTTTACCGCAGCGCGGCACGAGGACATGAGGAGATCGTGGGAAGTAGGTGGTACTACTGCCGGTAGGAAAATGATACAATTCGCATCGCAGACTGCTCCGGCTATTAGATGTGATAGGCAAGGATGGTGAAAAAGGATGAGTGATTTGGCTGTCCACTACCAAGAGCGCGTCATGAAGGAGTTGGGGAACCTGAAGCCTCGGCAGGTTAAGAGAGTCCTGGATTTCATCGAGGAATTGAAAGAGACCCCAACAGAGCACACATTGGTCAGGATGCTGGGGCAGGCTGAAGCCGGGCCCGAGCGCTTTGAGCGCGTTTGCCAGCAATTGGTCCGTCAGGGCATGGTCAAACCTCGGCTTCTCAAGCAGCTCGAGGAGATAGCGCAAGCGCGAATTTCTGCGTCAACCCAGCAGTGTGTCGATCGCCTTCTCTGGAAGAACCAAGTGGGAATCCTCAAGCTGCAAGATAGGGCCAAGTTGGACCGTTTGGTGACTGAGGCTGAATTGCTGGCCCTGGAAAAGGCGCAGGCCATGGCGGCGCTCAAGTTTCTGCGTGAGGCAATGACAGGGAACGGCGGGAAGGTCCAGGGACCTTGAGTCGGCAGCAGTTACCTGTAGCAGTGAGGCGAAGAATACGCGAGGCGGCCAAGGGAACATGCGGCTACTGCCGCTCCCAGGAAGAACTTGCTGGGATGCTGTTCGCGCCCAGGACGAAGCCGGTGTTCCTACCGACGCGGGTCTCAATTGCGCTCTCACGTTGGGTTATTCGCCGTGCTCCAGTCGACGATGTCTAACCCCGCAATCCTCTCAAAATGGGAGATGTTGTGGGTTGCGAGGCTCAAGCCATTGGACAGAGCTATGCCTGCAATGAGCAAGTCAATATCATCGATCGGTTTTCCGGCCTTGCGTAGCCGCGCATACCACTCAGCGGATATCGTGGCGGAGTTCTGCGTGACGGGTAGAACAGTGTTCAGAGTTGAGAACTCAAGGAATACCTCGAGTTGCCTGCTGGCATTGCGGTGTTTGAGACCACTGACGATTTCGTAGAAGGTGATGATGCTGAGGTTGATGCGCACGTGCTCTTTAGAATACGCCGCGCAATGATTCACAACGTGTGGATCATTGCGAAAAAAGAAGGACAAGATGTCTGTATCAACCAGCGCCCGCTTCATTGGATCTCCTCCGATCAAACGCGCCAGATCGCCGGGCAGCGATCTCCTGTGAGAATGCTCCAAAGGCATCTTGAGACATGTCGGACCAGCATCCGGCAAACCGCATGATCCCATCTCGCTCCTGCGGTGCCTCGGTTCGTAACCCTAACCGGAAATAGTGTATGAGTTCATACGCTTCCGTCAATCTGTCCGTGGGCAGAAGGTTGACTTCCTCCATCATCTTCTGACGAACTGCTAAACCGTCCACTCCGCTACCCCCTTTCATCTCTCCGTACCGTTGCTCATCTCAGAGTCTACTCAACGCTTGGTCATCTGTCAAAGGTCGCCCAGGGAAACCTTCAACTCCCGAGGGATCTTCATCACGTGCGGAAACAACCACTTCCGGGAACTCACAAGACTTCGTGGGCGATCCTCGATCGTCAGGACTCCCCTTACTTCATCAACCCAACCAGAGCCTCGAGAATCTCTCTCCTTACGTTATCGGCTTGCCAGCGGTCCTTCGCTTCGAGCCAACTGATCTTGCTGGCATTTTCCGCTTCGAGGACTCTCCGCGCGCCTGACGCAAGGAGCTCGTTGGCTTTTGAGACCGCCGGGTTCCCGGGTTTTGCTCTGGCGAGAGCTTGCCGCAGCATCACGAAGTACTCAAAATCCTCGACGCTCTCACGAATTGCCTCCATGTGTTTCCCGGGGGTCACCGAGTCCGGGGCGAGAAACATGGGAGCGTAGTTATTTCCGGGGGTGGTGTAAGGCTGCCACGGATTGCCGCCGCCCGTATCGCCTAAGGCCCAGAAGAAGGTGCTCTCCGCCCCCAGGTCCCAGCAACTCCACGCTTGCAGCCGCACGTAGGAGTAGGGATCGAGGAGGTGCATCGGACCGCTGCAGGAATAGAAGTCCAGCCGCCTGCCCTCGGCTTTCTGTCTTCGGTAGAACTCCTCGAAGTGCTTCCCTTCCATCAGCATCTGAACACGGTTCGGACAGAGCACATCCACCGAGGTCATCATCTCTGGCAGGGCTTCTTCAGGCTTCAGATACGTCGGGTCTTCCCACAGCACGACCTTGGGTTGGACCGCGCGGATCGTCTTCACCCAGGTAGCGATGATCTCGTCGTCCTGATTTCTGCTCGGCTCGTCGAAAAGCAGCAACACTAACTGTTCCGCCTTGAGGCCTTTTGTTGCGGCGTGTTTCACCCAGAAGTTGATCCACGACCCAACGATCCGGTTGAAACGTGGAGTCCCCATGTTCTCGCCCTGAATCGCGGTGTTGATCGAGACGAAGACACAGTAGCGCCGCGCGTTGGGCCATCGATCCACCCAGCCATCGAAGTTCGTGGTTGTCAGGTCCTTCTTCAGGTTACCCTCCGCATCGTAATCTCGGGGATCACCCCAGGGCAGCACCGCGGAGGTCCCCCAGGGAGAGTCCACGAATCGCTCCTGCAGGTGAGCGATGAGCATTTCCCGGTTGGTCGGTTTCACACCGTACATCTCGCTGGCATCGGTATAGTCCCAACCACCGGCGTGAAGCGTTGGCTGTGACGGAAAAGTCATGGGGAACACACGCAGAGATAGTGGGACCGTCAACGTGCTACCTCCAGCCTGTCTTACGACCACCTTGCCGGAGTACGTTCCCGGTTTGACGTTCACGGGGTGGAATGAGAACCATACCTGCCGCACCATTCCCGCCGGAAGGTCGAGGGTGTAGCCCTCTTTGCTTAGTTCTGTTCCGGACAGCGCCACGGCGATAGGCTTCTGTTCCTTCGTGTCAGTCCACTGGACCTGGTA
>JACQGJ010000175.1 GCA_016199605.1 Armatimonadota bacterium
TGAACTTGACGGCAAGCGAATCCTGATCCCTCGCGCCCTGGAAGCCCGGGAGGTCCTCCCCCAGAAACTTGAAGACCGTGGCGCCCAGGTCGACGTGGTTCCGGTCTATCGCACGGTCCTCGATGATTCCGGCGCCGAGCTTATCAAGGGCAAGCTGCAGGCTGGTGAAGTCGACATCGTCACCTTCACCAGCAGTTCGACGGTGAAGAACTTCGTGAAGCTGGTCGGCGAAGAGATCGTTCGGGACAGGATGCGACAAGTCTGCATCGCCTGCATCGGACCAATCACCGCCGAGACCGCCGAGAGCTTCGGTATGCAGGTCGATGTGCTGGCGGAGGAGTTCACCACTGAGGGCTTGATGGATGCTCTTGTGAGATACTTGGCCTCCGAGTAACAACCGATCTGGTGAATGAGGCAAAAGAACGGAAGTCCCGTGTTTACTCAACAGAACCTTCCTTTGCTGTTCCTGGTCCTGCTCATCAGTATGCCCGCGAGTGGGATTGAGTTCAAGGACATACTTACCACCTCCCAGCTTTACGATCCGGTTATCAAACGTGCTGAGGTGGGAGTGGTGGAAGGCTGCCCGGACGGCACGTTCCGCTGCGCGCGATTGCCGCGGCGATGGGAACTGGCGGTGGTGCTCAGCCGCGCGGCTGGTTATCTGGAAGGACTTGGTTTGGATACCTCAAAGCTCGGGGTGCCCACAGACTACCGGTATCTTTCGTTCTCTCCTCCCACAGGCAGCTCCTGGACTCCAGGCACGCATCGACCGTTCGCCGATGTTCCGTCAACTAACGACTTGGGGTATCGACTTGAGCGGTGGTTGGTTCCGGCAGTGAAGTTGGGCATCTTCCCTCCAGACACAGGCTACATTGGACCCAAAAGACTCGCGACTCGATTGGATGCCGTCGTCTGGGTCGCTCGGATGTTGGGACATGCCTTTGGGGGAGCGGGGACAAAGAAGGACTTGGCCCCAATCGTGTTGCAGGCTCCACGGTCGTGCCAGGGCTATGTTGACTTCCTCCTCCGAAATGGCATCATTGAGGGGTATCCTGATGGTAAGCTGCATCTGAACGACCCGCTCACTCGTATCCAAATGTGTGTCGTGGCCTTCCGCGCCATCGAGCACGTAAAGAAAACGGCCCCCGTCGCTTTGCCGATGAAAAAACCGCCAGGATAGGCCCTTGGAGCAATGGCATGATGACTCACAGATGAGGAGAACGGAGTTGGTCTCCGATGAGGGATATTCCCACAAGGGAGAACAGAAATCCGCCAACTGAAGTGTGCGGGTTATTCAGCCTGATACCCCACTGACGACACGCCGGAGGATAGCCGAGCGACGGGTTTCAACATCGTCACTCGACACTTGTCACTCGTCACTCTATGTTCAAGGGAATCTCCAGTTGAGGTATGGTGTGATGCCTGATCTCTCCCCGACTTCACAGTTGAAGTCACGTCAGCTTCTCGTTGGCCCCGGACCACTTGCCGCAGGCCTCGGTGTTGCCCTGCTGCTATCCGTCTCTTGTTCCACCGTCACTCAACGCCACAAGCCGCCCCCCGCAGTATCCGGCCTGACACCGCGGGAACCGCGCGGACCCAGAGACACAAGGCTCGTCCAACAGCGCGTCGGCGAAGCCCGTCGCCGAATCGCACAACTTGCGATGGAGATGGTCCGGACCCAGTCCCTCGGACGGTACCGGCTCGGCAGCAATGATTGCACCAACTTCGTCGCTCGGGCCGTGGAGAAGGGCGCGGGGATTTCCTTGCCCAATCATGACTTCGACAAGCTGGAGAACCGGGAACTCCAATACTTTACCTACTTCGCCTTGCCCGACGGCTCTGCCACGTCGACGATACTACCTGGCGATGTCCTGTGGCTCATCCCTCGCCGGGGTATCTCTCACGTTGGAGTGGTCGGCACGGATCGACGTGTTTACCATTTCTCCAAGCTCCGCGGACAGCCCCAGCGTTATGCCGCGGAGCGGCTGCCCGTCTTCCTGAAGCACTTCAAAGCCGGGCTGAAACAATGCGTCGTCTTCAGACTGGAGCGATTGCCCCGGTCACGTTGAGACCTCATGGCAGTCGGTAGAACCGGCGCCGCCGTTGGCCATCCTGAGAGATCATAGTAGAATGGTCGCGGCCTTGCCGGTCCATTGCGACAGGCCAACTCTCTTGGCCCGGTGCCCGGTCTTTACCAGGACTTGCAGGCCCTGAACCCTCGTGATCTTCACACGAAGCTGAAAGCTCAACCGGAGGAAACATCATGTCCAGTGAACCCTTTCCAGTCACTCGAATGCGCCGCCTGCGTCGCACTGAGAATCTCCGGAGAATGGTCCGGGAAACCACCCTCTCGGTGGACGATCTCATCTATCCCCTATTTGTCACGCAGCGGGCCGAGGTGAAAGAAGAGATCGCTTCCATGCCTGGGAACTACCGGTGGTCAGTAGACCTGCTACCCACGGAGATGGAAGCAATCGCCGCCCTCGGCATTCCGGCGGTGTTGCTGTTCGGGATCCCTGAGACAAAGGATGAAGTCGGGTCCGGCGCTTACGCCGAGAACGGAGTCGTGCAAGAGGCCGTCCGCGCCATTAAGAAAGCCGTACCCGACCTGGTAGTGATCACCGATGTCTGCCTTTGCGAGTATACCTCGCATGGGCACTGCGGAGTGATTCAGAACGGCGAGGTCCGGAACGACCCGACCCTGGAGCTCCTGGCCAGGACCGCTCTCTCCCACGCTCAAGCCGGGGCCGACATTGTCGCGCCCTCGGACATGATGGATGGCCGGGTGGCAGCGATTCGACGCTCTCTGGATGGCAACGGCTTCGAGCAGACTCCGATCCTCTCGTACGCTGCAAAATACGCGTCGGCCTTCTACGGACCTTTCCGTGAGGCCGCCGACTCCGCACCGCAGTTTGGGGACCGACGCGGTTACCAGATGGACCCACCGAACCGGCGAGAAGCCCTGAGGGAAGTCCAGCTCGACATCGACGAGGGCGCGGACCTCGTCATGGTCAAGCCCGCGCTCGCCTACCTCGATGTCCTCCGCGAGGTCCGCACGATGACCGACCTCCCCCTCGCCGCGTACAACGTCTCCGGGGAATTCAGCATGGTCAAAGCCGCAGCGCAGCGAGGATGGCTCGACGAGCAGCGAACGGCCCTCGAGATTCTCACCGCCATCAAACGCGCGGGGGCGGACTTGATTCTGACCTACTGGGCGAAGGACGTCGCCAATCTGTTCTTGAGGGGAACCTGGACGGGGTGAGGAGCCATGCGACTTCAATTCGGCCACGGAA
>JACQGJ010000170.1 GCA_016199605.1 Armatimonadota bacterium
CTCGCATTCGGTATCGCTGAGGCGCCGGATATTCTGCGGTTGCTGGTCCTGGGGCGCGAAGCGTAGATCCTCGCGTTCGGGGGGCAATGTCGCGGAAAAGGGCGGGTCATTCAGGCAGATGCCTTTGTACTTCGTGACATTCGCCAATCGGAAGTGGATCTTTTCCTCTTGTGCCGGCGATCCCGGCGCGGGTTGCAGTGTCGCTTTCATCGTCAACTGCTTGGCGACCCCGTAGGACCGCGGCTGATCTATGGGTACCGGCAACCACTTCTGGTGGGCGCCGACATCGGCGGGCGCCAGTAGCAACTTGCTCTTATACGGGGTGAAGGTCCAACTCGCCTCGAGAGTGACCGGTTCGTATTCCTTCGTGTCCTGCCACGGGGCGTTCGGTATTTCCACCTGGTAGTCAATGCTTTCACTGCCAGACAATACCATCCCGGCCGTCGGCAGTTTGTAGCCGATGTTGCCCATCGCGCTGGAGGTGAGCATCCTCATGGCATCCTGGACAGTTGTGGGAACGTTGCCCGGCTTGGGCTGAACCGGCCCCAGCATAAGCGGGAGCGGGAAAAGAGGTACATTCTTCTTGATGGAGCTGCCCATCGGCATCACTCCGCCTGTCGTGGGGGGCGTCACCGTGGAGCGAAGAACTTCGCCGTTTGCGCGCTCCTCCTCCCGGCCTTCCACGGTGACGGTCGCCGATTTGTTCGGGGGACCGATGAGGAAATCATAAGTGCCCTTCTTGATGTTGATGGTAACACGACCTTCACTGCACTGATGGGTCGAGTCATCGTCATCCACCTTGGGCTTATTCGGCCCGGTGGGAATATCGGCCCGGCCCTCCGTGGTGGTTTTCTTCCAGGTGGTCTTCTCCTCATTAACGTCTTTGCCGCGACACGTATAGCGTGTATGGGTCTCAGAGGTCGAACGATGGTCCGCGCTGGCGAAGCCCTTCCATTCGGACCAGGCCGGCGGTTTACTCGTGTCCACCTCCTTTTCGTCAAACTCCAACCTGAAGAAGGTGGTGTAGCTGAAAACCACGTCACCGGTAAAGGCTTCATGGATCGGCGCGCCGCCCTCCTGCGGCTCGTCCCGCCGCTCCTGCCGATCCGCGCGGGCGCGTAGGGTGATGGTGTACGTACCGTACCACTTCGTCACTGCCAGGAAACGCCGCGGGTCGTTGGGATTCTGCGGCCGAGGAGCGGGGCGAGGAGGAGAAGGGGAAGGACCGGGGCGCGGCCTGCCGGATCCCGCTCCCGCTGCCTGCGACTGCGAACCGCAGAGCGTCAAGGCGACAACACCAACGATACATACGACAAGCTGTAGAGTTCTGAGTTGCATCGCAATGTACCTCCTTCTCGATCAGAGCGAGCCCCGTTCGTCCAGGAGTTCGACTCCTGGACGCAACCATGAATCGGCAGTTCTACTGCCCTCTGCCGATGGGATGGGCGAGTCGAACTCGCTCCTCTTACCCCGTCCAGGAGTCCAACTCCTGGACGAACGGCGTGTAATGCCCCGCGAAAACTCCCTTGCCGAGCCTCAATATACATCCGGTCTCGGTTCTGATAATTCACAAGCCCACTACTTCACACCCGACACATCATACGCCCACTTGCGGGCCATACCCACGCCGAGCACCAGCGTCTTCGTAGTGGCTTCCGTGGGCAAGGTGAAGACAACGCGGAACGCGTATTCGTCGCCCTTTTTGAACTCGTGCTCCGGCTCTTCGTCACGTCTTGCCTTGCGGTACGCAGTCGGCTTTGTGCGCTCGCCGTCCGAGTCGGTGATCATATAGAGCGGATCATCTCCACCTTGCACCTCAAACATGGTGAGCGGATTCTCAACGAGACATTTTGCCGTGATGGTGGCGACGGCGTAACGTTTGCCCTCCTCGGGCGTGTTGCCGTCAACGAGCGCCTCGGTGGAGTAGGCGAAGCTGTCAAGACGCAGAGCAAAGCCGCCGGAGGGGAGGTATGCACCCATCGTCCCCTTCCCTTCGTCGAGAGCGATGGCGCCCGAGGCATCGGAAGTGTCGCGGACCGTTTCCCGCAACGGGGCAATCACATTCTTCGGATCGCCCGCCTCGCCCGCTTCAGCTTTCTTCGCGCCCGCGACGTAATAGCGGATCACCTTCTCATCGTTGCGACCGACGCGTCCCTGATTGACCATGATCTTTACGACCCGTGCCTTGGCAGGAATCGCGAAGGCCACGCGCAGAGGGTCCTTAAGCTCAGGTTGTCCGAGTCCCTGTCCGGGGCGAAGAGTCAGATCAGTGACGGCATTGCCCTTGCTGACGAGGCTCGCCGGGCCATGCTGGTACAGAGCGCCCGTGGTATCCACTGCGGTGAACAGATCATCAGTGGCGAAGTAATTGTCCGCGGGCTTCACATTTTTGATGGCGATATCCATGATGAGCAGCTTCTCCTCGGTCTTTGCCGTGATAGCGCCGTTCAGAGCCGGAAACGGAATCACGTCATAGCGAGCGGAAAGTACCGTGAAGTTGAAGCCCTGCTGCAGACTGTAAACGGCTCCGAACTGGCCGTTCTGACCCACCAGTTGTCCCTGTCCTTTCACCGTGTTCTTCGCGGGCTGCTTGGCTGGAGCGGCGAAGGCCGCGGCACAGACCGCCAGAAGACTCCATGTTACCCCATGGGTCCCCCGCAACCAACTTGATCTCTTCTTCAATAACATCAATACGCCTCCTTATGCGATCCTACAGGTCCTGTCCCGCTCAACGCTCCGTTGTAAAACAGTCATAGCGGCAACGACCGCTGCCCCGGGAAAATGCGAGACGAATTGTAGCAATGCTTCTGGGGCGTGTCAACGGTCCGCGGTGACTCGCACGCGTCCCTGTATTTCTGTATTTCCTCTCGGGCGCGTCTTCCACCGTCTCGGCTCTTGCTCGACATTGGGCTTATTGCTAAACTTAGCCGTTTCGGAAACCCGGGCCGTGCGAAATCTTAGCAGTCAGCGTCCTGAACGGATCCCGTTCGTCCAGGAGTTGCACTCCTGGACGTGACTATGAGTTGGCAGTTCAACTGCCCCTCCCGCGGAACGAGCAAGTCAAACTCGCGTTTCATAACCCGTTCAGGAGTCCTCGAACTCGCAGAGTTCGCCACTCCTGGACGAACGGGCCATTTTCGGAGGAGAAGACGACTGATGAACGACTGGACCATCTACCAATTGCGGACTGACAAGTGTGTGCGCTTTGCAGCCAAGGAGTTGCAGCGGTGCATCGAAAGAGCGACCCGGACGAAGCTACCGATCGAGAGGGCAACGGGGTACGATCCCAAATTGCCCGGACTATGGCTGGGTCTGTCTCAGGATTTTGGGGACGCAGCGCCGCCGCCGTTCTCCGAGCATCCCTTTGATGACGAAATATTCGTCGATACCAACCGGAAAGGAGGGATCATCGCCGGAGGCAATCCCCGGAGCGTGCTTCTCGCCGTCTACCGTTTCCTCACCGAACAAGGATTTCGTTGGGTGCGACCAGGGAAGGACGGAGAGTTGATTCC
>JACQGJ010000171.1 GCA_016199605.1 Armatimonadota bacterium
GCCGCGGAAGTCCTGAGCGCGCTTCACGGGCTACCCGAGGTTGGCGTCTTTGGAAACCCCGTCACGATGGTGGATCTGCCTGCGCGGATGGAGCCGGTCGAATCGGTGGCCCTGCTCATGACCCACACTGATCGCCCAGGCGGTGTTGAGGTGCTGTACGCCGACAACATCCCTTACATGATTGAGTTGGGGGAGATTTTCTCCGGGAAGGCTGGCGACCATCGGTTCGTCGCAAGCTGCAACTTTGTCGTGCCTCCTCTCCTCATGGGGGCCCGATGCGCGGAGTGCATTGTTGAAAAGACTTGGTTCAAAATCCCGGGCGTCGCTGGCACCATGCCTGTCAGCGGAGCCACCGCGCCGGTCACGCGTGCGGGCACCGCCGCCATCGAGATTGCAGAGACCATCGCTTGTTGGCTGTGCCATCGTGTTCTTGACCCGGAGCTACCTTTGGGAGGCATTCTTTGTTCGGGTTCCATGGATATGGCCACAGGCCGATGTCACTTCGGCAGTCCCGAAGCAGTCGTCCAGGACTCGATGGGAATCCAGACGCTCAAGTGGTTTTACGACATAGACACTTGCACGTCGGCCGCTTATGTCGATCCCAAACAACCCGGCATTCAGGCCGCCTTCGACAAGGTGTTCAAGATCCTCGCGGCCGGAGCTTTCACAGGCAGCTTTGGAGGGGGAGCCGGTCTCCTCGATGCCGGCCAGGTATGGAGCCCGGTTCAGTTTATGCTCGATTGGGATGTCCTCGATTCGGTTTCCGCCTTATTGCGCCGCGTCGAGGTGAACGAGGAAACACTGGCGCTGGATCTGATTCATGACATCGCCCGAAGTGACCGGCGCGTCTTCCTGGACTGCGATCACACGGCGCGCCATTTCCGCTCCTCTCTGTGGAATCCGCGGTTTTTCGACCGGAACGAATGGCAGGGGGACGTTCGGGAGCGGCACCGCGATACCGAGCTTTTGACGAAGGCGCGAGACAAGTGGGCCGACGCGGTGCGAAGCGCACCCGGATACGAGCTGGACGCAGATCGGGTGAAGTCGGTGAGAAGACTCGTTCGCAGGGCGCGGCGGGAGGTGCTGTCCGCTTGAGGGCTCAGGGAGACACCGGGGGTCATGAGCTTGGGGCAGGTCGGTGACGCGCGGTACTTGACGATGAGGCTGACGAGACTCCCAGCCAAAGCTCGAGACGAGACATTGGTCTTCTTTGAAAACCTGAGGAACTATCCAGGCTTCCCGATGCCGATTGCGGCGTTTGCACGAGGGTGGGATTCTTCCTGGTCACCTTCCCCCAGCAACTCATCACCTGCTGCAACTGACATATCCGAACAGCGAAAATACGTCGCCTCTCCACCCGGATCCGCGAACTCAGTCAACGCCAGATCCAGGTCAGGCGGTTGGGAACCGACCTCGCTGTTCCAGGCCTTCAGGCGACACGCCATACCATCGGGTCGCACGGTATCATCCGGCACGAGTAGTTGAAGCGATGACGGATCAATCGTGATGGACTTGAGGTCCTTCCCCTCAACAGCAGGATTGCGCTTGGGGTTCAGGCAGAACAGCATTGGCCCGCGCATGACCGCCCCGCGGTCTTCTTGCAGCTCGTCCCCTCGGATCAGTCGCCACGGCATATCCATCGAGAGTTGAATCGTGTCGTTAGGCTTCCACTCGCGCTCGATGCGGAGGAAGTGACACTTCTCAGGGACAGACACCGGTTCGCCGTTCACTGCGGCCGTGACTTGCTTGCACCAGGTTGGGATGCAAAAGCTGACGGCGAATGGGGTAGGGGAGTCCGGACTCACACGCACCGTCACCTCGCCGGAGTTGGGATAGTCGGTTTCCTGTTGAACCTGCAATGACAGACCGGGCGACAGTTCAGTTCTCAGGGTGGAGGCAGTGTAGAGATTGATGACCACTCCGCCGCGTTCTCTGTAGTAGACCATCTCCGGCAGCTCCGACATGATTCGACGGAAATTGCCGGGGCAACAGTAGGTGTCGAGGTCCCAGTAGACGCGGGGACCCTCAAACGGAACATAGTAACGCAGCCTTCTGCCATCGGGTGACTGTGCCCCGAACAGAGCGTTGTATATGGCGCGCTCCATCAGGTCGCCATAAGGTCCGTCGCCTTCGAGTTGCAGCAGCATGCTCAACAGGCGAATCAGGTATCCGGTGGCGCAGGTTTCCCCGAGGTCGCCGTCGCCCCGCTGATCGGAATGCCAGCATTCACTCTGGCTGCACGTGCCGGTGACGACCAGCCCTGAATTTTTCCGCAGGTAATCGAGAGCGCGACGAGTCTGCGACATCAGCCTTTCGTCTCCTGTGATCTCATGGAGTTCCAGTTGCGCGAGGCATTTCGTGAAGTAGGCGTATGCGTGCCCTTCGATCTTGTCGTGTCGTCCTTCGACTATGGGGAGGTCCCAGACAGGCAGGTCCTGCACCCCGGTAACGAAGTCAAGAAACCGACCATCCTGCGTCGCTGAATACAGGGCCAGCATCGCTCGATCCAGCCCGATCGTCGAAAGGGCGACGCTGTGATCTCTCCCAAGCAAGTCCAGTTCCTGTCTGGAGATTCGCGCCGCCAGGTAATCCCCAAGTCGCTTCGCTGCGTTCAGTGAGGCTTCATGGCCAAAGTAGCGCCAGTCGGAAATGAGAGCCAGCAGAATGTAGGATTGCTCATGGACGTCCCACAACACCGTGATGCGCGAAGCGGGAGTGAACAGACCGAGGTATCCGTCCGGCAGTTGCGCGGCGAGCAGAGAGTCAATAACGTGCTGTCGAAGATGGAGCAGTTCTGCGTCATTCGTGGAAGCCGTGAAACGAACGAGCGCCTCGAGAGTTTTGCCGAGGCCGACATAAGCGCCCTGCTCAGTTGACTTCTCCTGAAACGGCTTCAGGAAATCCTTGTCCCAATCGAGGGCGAGTAGATTGTTCTTCCAGGTCAGATCGAGTCGGTGTCCGATGAGACCGGAGACTCGCACCTGATGCGCAGGGAATCGTTCCAGAATCGCCATGTGTGGTGGACCTCCTCTACATGGGAAACAGGTTGACTGAAAGAGGCTTCCAGGCTGCCACTCCGTTGTGCTGCAAGAGGGCAATCACCCGCGTGGCTTTTCCCGATAGACGCGATGTCCATCGGCGCACCACTCCAGGTTTGGCAGCCAACTCCACGGCGCTTGTGGTGTTGCCGCATCTCACTCGAATCCGGTAGAGCTTGCCTTGCGACGCGGTATTCACGGCAATTGGCAGTTCCACCGTGTCGCCATCGGACACAAACCCACCGTCGGCCCTCAAGGAGACTGGTTCCGGAACGGCGATCGTCAGCGGGGCCTTCCGCAGAGGTTGACCGACGACTCCCCAGACAAAGGTAGCGTTTGTTGTTCCGGGTTCCATAAGCTCGATCGGGATGCTGACCGCTCTCATTCCGTGCGCTGGAAGGTTGAGAGACTGCACCTTTCCACCCAGCAGTTCTGCTTCCGCGGTGAGTCGAGCCGCCGTCATGTTTCGCAGGTTCGCCTGAAGAACCTGCCTTCCCCACAGCCGCGGGATCTGGAAGTCAACGAGCGACACCGGCCCTTCCTGGAGAAGAGCCACTCCAAACCGGTCGGGCGCGTGGAAGCCGCCGTAGGTGCAGGACCATGCGGAATGCGGGTCGGTTTCGCCTGAGGCGAATCGGTTGCGGCAAAAGTTGACCGCCATCATTGGCGACCGTTCAAGGCCCGCCTTCTCCAATTCGGTCCAGGGCAACGAGAACTCAACCGTCCACGATCCTTTCCCCCTCTGCAACGCCACCTCAATGGCTGGGTTCCATTCGGGATCCTGGCCGACTTCATCGTAGACAGACGCGTTCGTGTTGATGATGACGTGCGCGTACTTGTCTCTGCGGCTGTTGGCGATGAAGAACTCCACCCCGTCATCCAGCCAGACACCTTGCTGGTCGTGGCCGCGCTGGTCGGCTACAAGGTGGTTCATCGCTGGTTCTTCGCACGAAAACGCGATGTAGAGTGACCGGTCGTCGTAAAGGATGCGCGCCTCGGTGCCCATCGTGGCGGGATTGGCGAGGTGAGTAAGTCTGAAGTGACTGGCTACGGCGCTCCGCTGCCAACACGCATCATCGAGGTTCCCATCCATGCGCGGCGCCGACAGGGCTTTCTCCACCAGGACGACGGGCAGCGAGTCCGAGAGCGCCTTGTCGGGTGCAACGGTGCGGACGACGACTGTCACCCGCGCGGAGCGAGTAGCCGACGCTTTCCGTGGTCTTCCCGCGAGCGCGGACTGCAAATCCAGAACGGATTCCGCGACCGTCCGGCGCACCTGCTGCATCTTTGTGGCGTCGAAGCCCTTCCCCGACTCGGGAGCGGGAACCATTGGGTTACGCCAGGGAATCGTTTCCTCCAGAGCGGCCAGGGTTTCCTGTGCCGTCTTTGCTGCCGCCTGCACGGCTGGCTTCTTCGAGGCTTTGGCTTCCGCAATCAGCGATGACAGCGTATGAAGGTAAAGGTAGTCGTCCACTCCTTCCCGCAGTGACTCCCACGCGATGGTGGGAATCGCTCCCTGGTAAGTGCTCCAGCCGTCGGGCTTCAGGAAGCGCGGGTAAGCAGTCACTTGCTCCTTCGGCTCGGCGGAGTTCGCCTGACTTCCATCGAAGTCGTTGAACACATCCTCATGCGGACGGCAGAACGTCCATGATACCTCCGCCTTTGCGCCACTTTTCCAGAAGAGGTATCCCGCACCATAGCGGTTGTAGAACATGAGCGATTCCTGAGGAGTCGGGTTAACGTAGGAGCCGGTGCCATACCACCAGAACTCCGCGCCTTCCTTCTCACAGGTTTCTCGCGCCGAACGCGCCGTCGGCTCATTGCTGATAAGCCCCGTCACGAAGCATGGCGCGGTGAGGAATTTCGCCGCCACCTTCAGGAAGCCGATGTCGTAGAAGGTGGCATAGGTGTGAGCGCCGCCATCCCGCCATGCCTGGTAATCCTGAATCGCGTACGTGTTGCTGCCGCTCGGCTCGTCCCAGCCGTAGAAATACCACCGGGCTTGCGTGCTCTTCGTTGCCTCGACAGCAGCCTGCGCGACAGCGGACACGCCCTTCTTCAGTTCCTCCGGCCACTGGTCCTTGAAGACGTCACATTTCAGCCCCAGAGCGTCTCGTACCCGCTCCGGCATTCCTCCCGGACAACTCACGTGTGGACCGTTCAACCCCGCCTTCTCGCATAGGACTGCCATGTTTCTGAACGGCGTTCCGTCGAACGTGACCTTCCCCGACTTGATCTCCGAGAGGTCGGGGCTTCCCAGGGGCATCTCGACCAGGCCGTTCATGCCATGCCGGGTGAAGTCGCGCAGCTCCGCAAGAACCTGCTCCCCGCTCATGGCATTCCAGCGGGACACATCGGCGTAGAGAAGCCACCAGCGATCCGAGGGACGCCGCAGCTTGATGGGGAGGATCTCGATCTGCAGAGGCAGCTTGAGCGATGGGCGCCCGGCGGAATTAAGGGTCACCGTTGCCTTGTAGAGTCCGGGGCGCGCTTTGCCGCTCGCGTGGAGCGTCAACCAGAACGCGGCGCTTTCTCCGCTCTTCAGGTCGAAGGGTTGCTCGAACAACACCCCACGTTTCCCCGGGACGAGCTTCTTGCCGTCACTGCATGGCAGCAGAAGCTCCGGGGTGACATACCACTCCCGCGACCGCCAGCCTGTGCGCTGGGGCCAGAAGTGTTCATGCCGAACGTCCACGGTGAGAGGAGCTCTGCCTGATTTGACTTGCACACTCAGTTGGCGCAGTTCGGCAAGCCCATACACTCCGAAGCAAACCGGCTCCTCCTCGCCCGGAGTCAGGAAGGCAGACAGCTTCGTCGTCCGCTCCTCCGCTTTGGGGATGCGGGTGGGTTTGTAGTCTCCCGGGTCGGGAGTCACATAGGCGATCATCCCAGCCGCCTGTTCGGACTTGCTGCTTTCCGGCGGAGCCCAATCCTGCTTTGCCTTCGGCTTCTCAGTGAACGGCGGTCCGGGGTCAACGATGTCGTAGGCCACGCCACCGATGGTGACGGGGGTGGAATCCTGGGCCCGACATAAGGGTTGTGCCAGAAGCACCAAGGAGACGGTCAGAAGCAGTCGTTGATTCAAGGTAGTTCCTCCGTTGTGGTTGGCGCTCAGCGAGGATCCGGGTAGGGCTACGAATCCCCCATATCATGCAAGGCAGCAACCGACACTCGTTCGGGATCTTCCTTGAAAATTCCAACCTTAATGCAGAGATTTCAAGGAAGTCTATGCCAGTCCCGGGACAACCAAGCCGATCTCAGGAACTCATACGCCTGCCAGCAGCTCGGCAATAGACACTGGAGTGCTACCGCGCTTCGACGACTCGATCCCGGCAACCGAAATCGCAAGACTCTTCACGCCTTCGATGTAGGGCACGCTTGTTTTGCCCGAACCGGTCTTCAC
>JACQGJ010000181.1 GCA_016199605.1 Armatimonadota bacterium
CTACGGGGTTCGACAGTGCAACTGTCTCACAACAGAAAAAAGGAGTTATTGTTGGACAGCCCCTAAGCATCGACCATGTGCCGACAAGAGCCTGCTACGATTCTCCGGGGATCTTCTCCGGCTTCCCACTTCTGGCGGATCGCTCCGCGTATTCGATGACAGCGATGACTCGTCGGGCTTCTTCCGGCTTTACAACAAGCCCTTCCCCACGGAGCAGGTGATCGGCCAGGGCAGGATAGTAGCGATCCCATCTACCGGACTTGTACGGGACATGCATCCGCACCCCCTCACCGGACGTGTGCGACACCACGGTGAAGTGGTTCTCCACCGCCCGGTCATCGATAACGGCGCCGAGAGTTCCAAGGATGCGCCAGCGGGGCGCGCCAACGGCGGCAAGGGAACTCGTCTGTACTGTCGCCACCGTTCCGTTCCTGAACTTGACGACCGCCTCACAGTGATCTTCATTCGAGACGTGGTGCCAGTGCATTTTGTTGAAGAAATAGCCGCTTACCGACTCGATGGGCTGAGGCACCAGGTTCAGCACCCAATCCACGAAGTGAGCGCCCCAGTCGTAGAAAGCGCCGCCGGAAATGTTTTTGTCTGACCTCCACCAGGTCCCGGGTTTGCCATACCCACCGAAGTTAGCCTCCACCTTGAACACCTCACCGATGATTCCGCTCTGAAGGATTTCCCTGAGCGCGATGTAATCGCCATCGTAGCGGCGGTTGTGATACACCGTGAGAGCGACCTTGCTCTCCTTTGCCGCGGCGATCATCGCGTCGGCTTCCTTTACGCTGAGGCAGAACGGCTTCTCCGAAACAACCGACTTACCCGCTCGGAGACACTTCAAAGCCACCGGCGCGTGGGTGTTATGAGGGGTGATAATCACGCAGAGATCGAGGTCCGGCTTGCGCAGTAGATCCTCGACTCGGTTGAATACTTCAGCTTCAGGAAAATCTACCTTCGCTTGTTCCGTCCGGTCTGTGGAGAGGTCACACACAGCAACGACTCTCATGCCGTGGGTCGAGTTGATCGAATCCCCGTGCAGCTTCCCCATGTTGAACGCGCCGCCGTAGCCGATGATCCCGCAGCGGACCTCACCGGTCTCGCGCCGTCCGACCGCATAATCCACACTCCGCACGAGTAGTTTCTGGAAGAAAGGATGCTTCAGCGATCGGGCGTCATGGCCATTGGCAAGGTAAACCACAGTGCCCGCGCCGTAGCGCTTCGTGTATCCCATCGGCTCATTCTTCCCCTGCCAGAACGCTGAGGCAAAAACCTCTGCCTCGCCTTGAAGCTCGATGCTGTAAAGCTCGTCTGTGACCTTGAAACTGGGAACGCGAAGGGCGATATCATGGTCCGGCTTGTCGATGGTCACGTCGAATTCATGCACCGGCCCGTGCCCGGTGAAACGGCTGCCGAGCACTTCCTGGAGCAACTGGCTGTTCTCAGAGGGGACGTTGGCAAGGTGCAGCCCCACTAAAGCGCCGCCGCTTTTCACGTATTCTGCGAGGACTTTCTGTTGCCGCGCCGGAATTCTCTCCGCCTGAGCGTAGATCACAGTCGCGCTGTATTTCCCGGGTTCGAGCAACGATTTCGGATCGTCGGAGACTGACACCCGAAATCTTCCGGTTGCCTCGAGGGTCTCTTTCAGTAAGGCGCCGTTGGCAGTGAAGTCATGGTACTGGCCGCCGACAAACAGGAGTAACTGTTTCATGAGTCTGACCTTTCTCTTGGATTATGTGTCACGCGTAAATTGAGAGGACTTGGATGGAAACAAGGGGGATTTTACTGCGACCGGGGCGGCACGTCAACACGGATCGAGAAGCCTCGGGGAGGCCGCAGAGGACCAGCAGGACTCGGGACGGCGCAACCAGTCGCTGGGGCCCCGGACACCAGTCCTTCAACGTCTTGCGATCAGCGAGTTCTTTCACTGCAGAAACGCGGGAGTAATCTCCCGGAACAGGTCGTCCCGTCGATCAGAAGGTTAGTAGGATACGGGGGGAAGTGTCAGTTGCTTTCAGGGCTGCTGGGTTTCCGAGCATTGAGGGAGACTTGCCGCCACATGAGTCTCATGTCCCTGAAGCAGAGACACAGTAGTCCGACGGCTACAACCCACCCTACTCCGATTGTGGTTACGAAGATGCTGTGACCGTTCACTCACCCTATCCTTGATGTTGTAGTTTTGGCGCCTTTCAGGACGCTATCTTACGCGGGTCCGGGTGTTGGCATCAACACCGCGCCGCACTGATCGCAAGTTCCAGCTTTGACCGTCAAAGTCGTCTGACTACCACAGAACCCACAGAAGAAAAGCTCAAACATGGCTGGCGCCTCTGCTCCGGACGGAGCAGCTTCTGCGAGGCTCCTCTGGAGTTTTTCAACGCCGACAAGCCTGCGTTTCGACTGCTCGGAAGATCCGGAAGATTTTCCTTTGCCGTTGACTCTTCCCGACTTCTCGTAGGCCCTCTCCCAAGCGTCAACCGGGTCGGCTTGAGCTTCGAGAGGCAACCCCATCTGTGGCTTGGTTTTTCTCATGAGAGGAAGTGGGGAAATCGGTAATCGCAAGTCTCGGGAGTACCATCGCGTCCCTCTATTGGGAGAGGATTTTAGCAGCCGGTGGAACGAGCGTCAAGGCTCTTTCGGAGATTCTGCGGGAAAATCTTCGGGCGAGAGACTACCGCGGACCTCCACTCCCACGTCCTCCCGCTTCCGATCGTCCATAGGAGGGATTACGACCCTTCTCCCTTCATCTCTTTCGCGGCTTGGGCGAGGGTATGGTAGAGCGCCGGAAGGTCCTCAAGGTCCACCGCAGAAAAGGCCACGCGAACGTCGTGCTGACCGACGGCGATGACGCCAATCCCATAGCGTGTCAAGAGATACTGACGGTACTTCTCTGCATCAATCCCTTTGAGGTGCAAACACATGAAATAACCGGCATTGAACGGGTAGGGCTCCCACAGGTCACTAAGAGAGGGGTCGCTGAGAAGCTCTTTCACTTTGTGGGCCCGCGCTGCGAGGACGGACCGCTTCTCTTCCCGTTCCTCGCAGAAACTCTCCTGTGACATCGCCTTCACCAAAATGGATTGGGAAGGATGTGAAGAATTGGAGACCGAGCTGCGAATAGCCCCCGCCACTTTTTTCTCAAGAGCACGATAGAGGGCCTCGTCGCTCGTCTTTGCCCTGACGCTGAACGTCAACATACCAATACGGAATCCCCACACGTATTCTTCCTTGGTTGGACCGTCGACTTTCACAGCCAGGATGTGATCATGCCTCCCCGCAAGCCGAGCGAACAACGATTCCTTCAACACCTCTTCATCGTAGTAGAGGCCGAAGTATGCGTCATCCGTGACGACAAGGAGATTGCAGCCATTATCCGCGGCATGGCACAGCATTTCCGTGACGACGTCCGCTTCGTCTTGCCGGATTGAGTAGCCGGTCGGGTTGTTGGGGAAGTTCAGGATCAGGATCGTTTTCCCGTTGGTCACGCGGGTTTCCAGAACCTGACGCAACCCTTCCACGTTGAAGGTCCCATGCTCGTTGAAAAAAGGGTAGAGGGCAAGTTGAGCCTGCATCCGAATCCCGTACAGGAGCTCATAGTTTTCCCAGTACTTATCCGGCAGCAAGATCAGGTCGCCTCTATCGACAAACAGGTCACCCACCAGGCTGAGGGCGTGGGTGACTCCGGCCGTTACGATCGGCATTCCGAGGCTCTTCCCGACAAGACTCGGGTTCTTCTTCAACAGATCTTCCCGCCAACGTTCACGCAGGTCCGTCTTCCCGAGAGCCGGAGCATACGTCAACGCCTCCGAAGCCGTCAAAGAGGGAAGGAACTTCATCACGGACGGAAGGGCCATGGGCTTCTTGTTCTCCCAGGCAATGCCAATCGTTGCATCGAAGCGTTTCGCCTTCTGCTGAGCTTCCGCAGCCTGACTGACGATGCCTTTTGGCAGATACATCCTCTTGCCCAGTTGGGACAGCATCCCGTAGACGCTGGGATTCTCCTCTTCGATAGTCTCGTTGAGCTCTGCCGCGAGATCGCGGATCTCGGTGCCTGGTCTGAGGAAGGAAGTGGGAGCTTCCAGTCGCAAACCCAGGGACTCATGCTGTTCCCACAGTTCCTTTGGCAGCCGATTGCCAAACTGCTCAAAAAAGCTCGAGACTTGCCCCAATTCGCTCTTCCAATCCTCGCGATTGACATCGAACAGCTTTTGCAGAGTGGGTCTCGGCAAGTCGAGACCTGTAAGATCGAGGCTGTCCGGGGTGGGGACGTAGCCAATCGGTGTTTCGCGAGCTTCCGCCTCGCCGCGGCACCGCGCCAGAATCCACTCGATCACCCGGAGGTTTTCCCCGTAGCCCGGCCAGAGGAAGTGCCCGTCCTCACCGGTGCGGAACCAGTTGACGTTGAAGATCTTGGGGGGCTCGGTCATGCGTTTCCCCATGTCGAGCCAGTGCTTGAAGTAATCCCCCATGTGGTACCCGCAGAAGGGCAGCATCGCCATGGGATCACGCCGCACCTCGCCAACCTTTCCGAATTGAGCGGCGGTACGCTCAGAGCCCATGGTCGCCCCTACAAACACGCCGTGCTCCCAGTCGAAAGACTCGTACACCAAAGGAGCGAGGAGCGCGCGACGGCCGCCAAAAACGATCGCCGAGATCGGAACTCCATGGTGGTGCTCCGTTCGGAACGAGTGGACTGGGCATTGCGCAAGAGGCGCAGTGAACCGGCTGTTGGGATGCGCCCCCAGAATGGGCCTTCCTTCCTCCTCTTTCATTCCTTGGTTCCATGGACGCCCCTGCCAGTCCAGGGCCTCAGCCGGTGGCTCGCAGTTCCCGCCCTCCCACCAGACAGTGCCGTCGGCTCCGAGCACCACGTTGGTATAGATAGTGTTGCTGTCGATCGTCTTCATCATGTTGGGGTTGGTCTTGTCATTCGTGCCGGGAGCCACCCCGAAAAAACCAGTTTCAGGGTTGATAGCCCAGAGCCGTCCATCCGTATCGATCCGCATCCACGCAATGTCGTCGCCTACGGTAAAGATCCGGTAGCCTTTCTGCTTCAGTCCCTCCGGAGGCATAAGCATGGCGAGATTGGTCTTTCCGCAGGCGCTCGGGAACGCAGCCGCGATGTATTCGATCCGGCCATCTGGTTCCTCAATCCCCATGATGAGCATGTGCTCCGCAATCCAGCCTTCCTTCTTGCTGAGAAAGCTGGCGATGCGAAGGGCAAGACATTTCTTGCCGAGGAGCACATTCCCACCGTAACCGGAGCCAACGCTCCAGATCGTGTTATCTTCTGGGAAGTGCAGGATGAGTCGTCGTTTGACATCGAGGTCGGCTTTGCCGTGCAAACAACGAGTGAATTCACCACGGGTGCCAAGTTGCTTGAGCGCCGGCCTCCCAATCCTGGTCATGACTCCCATGTTAAGCACGACGTATATGCTGTCCGTCAACTCGACGCCGATCTTGCTGAACGGTGATCCTACCGGCCCCATGGAGAAGGGGATCACGTACATTGTGCGACCTTTCATGGAGGCATGAAAGATCTCACCCGCTCGCCGATACCCCTCTTCAGGGGACATCCAGTTATTGGTGGGTCCGGCGTCATCTTTGAGAGTCGTGCAGATGTAGGTAAGCTCTTCGGTCCGCGCCACGTCGTTGATCGCGGTTCGGTGGTACAGACAGCCGGGCAATTTCTCCTGGTTCAAAGAAATCACCTCACCCGTCTTGACCGCTTCCGCCGTCAGTCGCTCTCTCTCTTCTTTCGATCCGTCGATCCAGACAATCCTGTCCGGTTGACAGAGGCGGGCCATTTCCTGAACCCATTCATTAAGCTCTCTGTGGTCACTCACTGTGCGTTACTCCGATTATTCTCTGGTTTTGAGGTGATAGTCCGGTGAACGGTTTCGCGGGCCGTCACTGGGGCAAAACGTGGGGAATCCTGGGGAGATAAGCCCGGTTGCTTCCCATCGCATTATCCCGATTCCCGGAGGAGATGTCAAGGAGGAAAGAAGTGGAGTCTCCCGGAAACCATTGAGTAAGGCGGGGCATATCACTTATGGCAAACGTCACCGGCATGGACTGCCTGATCCACCGTCTACCAGCTTCAGTGCTGCGATCGAAGATGCGGGTAAACAACTCGATTTGTGGCGCCAATGTGCGGGTCAAGAGTTGAGAAGGTGTCACGCGGGTGACAAATCCCCCGCCGGAAGAGGGATTGGGTCGGTCTTTGAAGAAAGAACCCGTGGGGCTTCACTACTCCGCCCCGTTACTGACCTCAATGAGTGCATTTTCAACCTTAACGAGTATGGCAGCGATAACCGTCGTGACTCAGACGCGATACTCGTTGCGGTGCAGAGTCTGACTTTGGTCGGTATACTGGTACCGAGGATTGGAGAAAAGGCATGGTACACTTCCGTTTTACTGAAGACACGTTAAGGTCCGTTTTGCCCTGGCTGATGCTGATGGTGATCCCTGCCTCAATAGGCTGGTCGGCAGCCCCTACCTTCCAGCAACTGATGGATCCCGCCCTGTTTCCCAAGCCACAGCGGGGAATGGTCGTCGAGTCGGCCCGGATCACAGGAAACCGCATGGAGGTGACTACCACCGGCGCGACCTTCCGGATGGAGATGAACCGGGGCGAGTTGACCTGTACGCAACGTCTCGGACACAGACGTTCAGTTGTGCGCCTGCACCTCAGTCGCCCCCTGCAAAAGGGTCACCTCACTCACCACGGTCCCGGCTTTGCTCGAGCAACCTTCGAGGCCCCAAAAGTCACCTGCCGTGTGAACGGCGATTCGCTTTTCATGCTCCACGCCCACGAGCCGATCACCGTGACGGTGGAGCGTCTGCTCCTGCCCGCGTGGGAGTCCTCGTTCCACAACAATCACCTGATCGTGGATGAGTGGGGGGGCTTCGGTCTCTACTGCTCGGAGGAGGCTCTGGCAGACCAGTACGACCCTTATGCGGACACCGTCGCCCGATATGATCTGCCTGCAGACTCGGTCTTGTGGGTGACTGTTTTCCCGCCGAAGCCCTACGACTGGAAGAAATCCTTCAAGGACAACGTAATCTGGCATTGGTCGAACCAACTTGGGTACCCGACTGACGACGACCTGCGGTCCTGGAAGGATCACGGCAAGACCGTCCTGCTCCAGTCGGAAGTAATGCTGTGGAAGGACTGGAACTTGGACTTCGTGCCGCGCCTGGGCGCCGACGAGTTTGCCCGCGTCCGCACGACCTTGCACGACCTCGGCATGCGCTTCATCGTCTACACAAGCCCCTATTACTTCCTCAAGGGAACCGCCCTGGAGGGTCAGGCAATGAACAGCTTTGAGAACTTCAAAGGCTGGCCGCCGGGGAATGCCACGGGTGAGAACATGGAACACTTCATGGAGGCCATCACGCGGGTCCTGAAGCAATACCAGCCTGATGGTCTCTACTTCGACGGTCAGTACATCGACAGTCCCGCCGCCCTCTATGCTCTGGCGAGGCAGACGCGGGCACTTCTGGGAGAGAACGGAATACTCGAGTGGCACTCGACGGCTGCTCTCGGATATGGTTTGTGCTATCTGCCTCAGGCCGATGCTTATGTGGATTTCGTCCTGCGCGGCGAAGGCCAGCAGAGCCAGTACGGCAACTTCGACTATATGAGGTTCTTCGTCTCAGGCTACAACCTACACAACTCCATCGGCGTGCTCTGCAACAACGGCCCGCCGGAATTGAGCTCGGAGCTTGCTGCATCAGTCCTTCGGGCCAACGCCCGGCTGCACACCCTCGCCAGCGCGATTCCCAACGAGAAAATCATGGAGGTGCTGCGGGAGGACTATCGTGCGCGTCTCAACCCACAACTGCGGGCTGTGGTGGACCGGGAGGCCAACCAGCGCCAGGCCCTGGTCACCGCTCAAGCGCAACGACGCAAGGCGGAGCTTGCAGCGCTGAAAGCTGATCCCGCTTGGGGCAAGCCGACACGCCAGATCGGGTTCGACGCTCTGCCGGAAGGGAAGCAAGTAGTATCACCGCAGAATCCTTCTCCGTTCCGCGTGCTGGACGGGGAGCTCCTCGTGCGTGGCCACGCTCATACTTACGCCTTCCTTTCTCTCCCCGTGTCAGGAAAGGCCCACGGTCTCGTCCTCCGCCTTCGCCAGGGAACTGATGGAGGCATGTCGTGGGGACCGGGGGTACTGCTTCGGTTTACCAACGGCGCGGCCCTACGGCTGGGCACGCGATCCGATGGAAAGCTACAGGCGGACGTGATGGGCAGCCAGCTCTACGGCGGCTCCTATGAGCCGGTGGATTGGGTGTGGCTGCGTGCTCGATGGCTGGAACGCTGGGGGGTTATCGAGCGCAGCAGTGACGGAACCCACTTCGAGAAAGTCTGGACCTTCGAGCATGGAGGGACCTTCAGCGGCGAGATGAAAGAACTCCTCTTGGGCAAAGTCCCTTACAATGGGGAGGCGCAGGATTTTACGGAAATAGGAGGAGAAGGTGAGTGCGAGATCGGGCAAGTACTCATATACGAATGAGGGAAGCGGGCCCACCGCTTGAGCAGAGAAAGCCTATCGACTTTCGGTCGCGCAACCGTGATCCTGCTCGCCGCAGGAGGCGCGTTGTTGCTGGGCACCATGGGATTTGCGGGAGGTAAGCGTTTGACGAAGCATCGACAGCCAACTTGCCAGGTCGGGGCCTTTCTGCAAGCCAGCCGCACGTTCTACACGACTGCCCACGGCTTACCCTCCAACAACGTGACAGACTTGGCCCTCGCCGACGAGGGAGTGTGGGCAGCGACAGACGAAGGCTTGGCCCGGTTCGACGGAGAAGGGTGGCGGCGCGAAACCTTTGAGGACCACGTTGTCGGATTGCGCGTAGACAGCCGAAAGACCCTCTGGGCAATGACGGGAACAGGCTTGTATCGACGCGTGAGAGGCGAGTGGCAGCGCGAAGGGAACGCGCCTGCGGGCATTGTCGCTCTCGACACCGACGGCTCTGGCGAGGTTGTCGCCGCCACAGAGAAGCAGGTGTTCGTGAAGGAGAAGGGACAGTGGGGTCCCGTCGGAGGCGGCGTTCAGGCGAAGGTGCGTGATCTCATCGCCGTCGGTGACGGAAAGCTGATGCTGGCAACGGACAACGGCCTGCACCTCTGGCTGGATAAGGGAGAGATCAGGAAGAGCATCTCGCCCTCAGCGGGAGGTCTTTTGAGTGAAGACCTTCGAGCAGTGTGCGCAGACGGCTCCGGCCACTACCTCATCGCTACGAGCAAGGGAGTCAATCTCTACAACGGACTCAACGGTTGGCGCCGCCTTACCGGTGAGCAAGGTCTTTCTGTGCTCGATGTGACCCACATCGCAGTGGGGCCCCCCGACACCTCGGGTTCTGCTCCCGCAGCAGTCTGGTTTGGGACGCCTCTCGGCGTGTGCCGATATGCCGAGGGTAAAGGGCGATACTTCGCCTCGCGGCGATGGTTGCCCGAGGACAAGGTCCAGGCTTTAGCGGTGGCGGAGGACGGATCGGCCTGGGTTGGCACACCGAAAGGTGTCAGCCATATCCAACTCCACCAAACCACGTTGTCGAGGAAGGCAGCGTCCTTCCAGCGCTGCCTCGACGCACGCCACAATCGTTTCGGTTACGTGACGACCTGCGGACTCAGTGAACCCGGCAACCTGTCCACGTCCTTTCACCACATCAGCGACAACGATGGGCTTTGGACGGCGATGTATATCGCTGCACAATGCTACCGCTACAAGGTGACGAAGGCCCCGGCCGCCAAAGAGGAGGCGAGGCGGTCGATTACAGCCTTGCTGGAATTAGAGCGGGTGACTGGGATCAGCGGGTTTCCGGCACGCGCGATCCGCCGCAAGGGAGAGCCAGGGTTTGGTGAAAAAGATGGAGAGTGGCACCCAATCACAGAGACGGTTCCCTTTGGCGCCCCCAAGGATGCATGGGAGTGGAAGGGCGACACTTCCTCCGATGAGATCGACGGCCACTTCTACGCCTTCGGTCTTTATTACGATCTGGTTGCCGGGAAAGATGAACGAGCAAGAGTAAGATCCACCTGCCGGAGGATCATGGACCACATCATCGAGCACGGATACTACCTGGTCGATCTGGACGGCAAACCGACGACCTGGGGGGTCTGGGCGCCGGAGTCACTCAACGACAATCCGCGGTGGTGGGAAGAGAAGGGGTTGAACTCACTGGAGGTGCTCGCGTACCTCAAAGTCACCCAACACCTCACAGGCGACGGCAAGTATGAGAGGGCATACCGCGAGCTTGTTACCCAACACCACTACGCTCTCAACACCGTCGACCAGAAGATTACCGTGGAGGGCGAAGTCAATCACTCGGACGATGAGCTGGCGTTCCTGTCCTACGACTCGCTGCTCAGGTACGAGACCGATCCACACCTGCGAGAGATATACCTCAGGAGCCTGGAACGGAGCTGGCAGATCGAACGTCCCGAGCGATGTCCTCTGTGGAACTTCATCTATGGCGCTCATTCAGGGAACCCGTGCGACATCGAGAACGCGGCGCGGACCCTGAAGGAGATTCCGCTGGATCTGCTCGATTGGAGCGTGCGCAACAGCCACCGGGCAGACCTCCACTGGGAGGAAGTCGCCGGACGCTTCGGTGAGCCGCAAGTAAGGGACCCTCTCCCCTTCGACGAACGACCGATGATGAAGTGGAACGGCAACCCATACCGCGTGGATGGAGGAGGCAACGGGACTGAGGAAGAAGATCCCACTGTCTATCTACTGCCCTATTGGATGGGGAGGTATTGTGGGTTGATTGATTAGCGCAGGAAGAAACGGAGTCCTGCGCGTCAAACTGACACCTGAGTTTGAAAGGAGATAACCCCTTGGTTCGGCCCGTTGTACCAACGCTTTCCTTCGTTGTCGCCTGCTCCTTCGCCGTTGCCGATCTCGCCCAGGGCCAGGTCAAGAATTCCGACTTCTCCGAGAGGGGACGGGAGGATCACGACTGGCCGGTCGGCTGGATTGCAGCGAAGGAGGATAAAGGATCCCTCTACCGGCTCGTCGACGACGACGGCCACAGCGGCAACGACTGCCTGCGCTATCAGTGCCGGGAAACGCGACGGGGTGGCGCTGTTGCCCAGGTCGTGACCTGCAAAGCCAACACACAGTACACCTTGGGCGTCTGGCTGAAGAGCGACGGAACTCTACGCCCGGCAGTCCTCGTCACACCCGAGGAAGAGCCGGATCGAGAACTCGCCCGAGCTGTTGGTGACAAGGTCAACCAGTGGCGTCACAAGAGTGTGACCTTCAATTCCGGTGCTACGACCAGGCTACGCGTGCTGGTCTACGGCGATGTCACGATCCGCGATTCCGGGCAGGCTCCCTCGGGCTTTTCAGCCTTCGACGATGTTGAGTTAGTGGAAGCAACAGCGGCCGCGATCAACAAGGCAGACCCGGTGAAGTGGGCAGCGCCCGGCCCCAACGTTGCCCTGGGCCGGCCCAGCACCTTCAGCCGTAACCCAAACTACGGCCTGTGCACCGACGTTGACGACAAGACCCAGCTTACCGACGGCGCCTACTCCGTGGGATACTTCTGGACTCAGAAACAAGCGGTTGGCTGGTCCAGCGCGGAGACCTACCCCGTCGCCATCACAATCGACCTCGGGACGGTCGAGCCGATCTGCGGTGTCTCCTACAGCACTGCTGCCGGCGTCGCGGAAGTCCACTGGCCTCGCGCCCTCTACCTCATGACAAGCGACGATGGAATCAAGTGGTTCCTCGCCGGTGATCTCGTGTTGTTGGACGCGACACGCGCAGAGCCTCCGGCGCCGGGAACTTACTCGAACCATCAGTACGCAACAGACCGATTGAAAACACGCGGGAGATTCGTAGCCCTCCTGGTTGATTCAGACCACTACGTTTTCTGCGATGAGATCGAGGTCTATCGGGCGGGGGGTGTGCTCCCCGATCGCCCGCAAGGCAAGCCCGTGGGAGCCCCTCTGGACTATTACTGGCGTGGCATGAGACTGGAAGCCGACCTCGATACGATCGCGAACCGCTTGAAAAAATCACGCCTTTCGGCCAGTGATCGGACGAAAGCCCAACACGAACTGGAGGAGCTCCGTAGTCAGACCGCAGAACCGTTCCCTCCCCTGCCCAAGGAGACCCCGGCGATTCTGCCGCTGAATGATCTGCAATCTCGTATCTTCGCGTTGAACGGCGCGAGCTTGAAGGGACTTGGCCTGCCGGCGCTCTTCGCCTGGAAGAAGAACCGGTATGATCCTCTCTCTCCTATCGAGGTTCCGGAGTCAGTCGGCAAGGCACCGCCCTCCCTCAACCTGCACATGATGAACAACGAAGAACGTGGCGACGCCATCATCTTGACGAACGCTTCACCGAAAGACGTGCAACTCCGATTGCGGATCACCGGGCTGCCCGGAGGGAACAATCCAGATTACCTCAGCCTTCGTGACATTCCGTTCGTGGACAGTGCCCCGCGAGTCGACGTAGCCTGCGCGCTGCCGGAAGCGAAACGACAAGGCCAGGACTACGTGGTGACGATTCCGGCAGGGATGAACCGCCAGATCTGGCTCGCGGCTCACCCCGTCCGTGTCGCGTCAGGAACCTACAATGGATCCGTCCAGGTGCTAAAGGAGAAGGAGGGCGTTCTCAAGGTGCCGATCCGGCTGCGCATCTCCTCGATACGGTTTCCGGACCGACCTCGGCTGCACGTTGGAGGCTGGGACTACACCGACGCCGAAGAGACCTATGACATCGTTCGCACCAACCGAGACCTGGTGGTGGAGTACCTGAAGAGACGCTACGTCGATTCTCCCTGGGGAGGCGGAGGCGTTCTTCCGGGGGCCGGACCGGAGGCGTTCGACGCCCAGGGACAACTCGTGAAGGAACTCGACTTCCGTCGGCTCGATGACTGGATCTCCCGCTGGAAAGGCGCGAGGCGGTTTCTGATCTTTCTCAACGCTCAGCCAGAATTCGCCGGAGCGAAGATGGGAACCCCCACGTTTGAGGCGCGGGTTGCCTTGTGGACCTCGGCTATCGGGCAACACGTGAATGGGCTGGGGGTGCGCCCGGAGCAATTGGGTTTGCTGATCTATGATGAGCCAAACAATGAAGACCAGGCGGCCATCATCCGTGGATGGGCTGACGCAATCCATCGTGGTGGCTCAGGGATCCTTGTGTGGGAGGACCCGCATTTTCAGGAGCCACAGTCCGAGTCTTTTCACAATACACTCGCGGCCTGTGACGTCGTGTGTCCTATCGTTGGGCTTTACCTTACCCACGACGAACCGAAACGACAGGTGTATCGGGATCTCACCCGGAACAGCAATCGAAAGCTCTGGTTCTACAACGCTTCAGGTCCCGTTCGTGCTCTCGACCCTTATGCCTACTATCGGCTGCAACACTGGCTATGCTTCCGCGAAGGTGCGGAGGGTTCGTGCTTCTGGGCCTTCGGCGACGCAGGAGGCGGCAGCTCGTGGAACGAAAGGTCTGCTGACCGAGGGAGCGGCTACGCGCCACAGTATCTGACGAAGGATACGGTGACCGACTCGAAACACATCATGGCCCTCGTCGAAGGGGTGCAGGACTACGAGTACCTCAGTATGCTTCGCGACCGGGTACAGGAGTTGGAAGGTAAAGGCATCCGCACTCCGACTCTGGCCGCAGCCCGAGCACTGCTGGCTGACGCCCCCAAGCAGGTCCTTGCCGACATCGACGCATCTCCCGACCTGACCTGGAAGAAACGCAGAGACCGGTCAGTGGCTGACCGGATGTGCGAGAAGGTCCTGAACGCCTTGGGGGCGCTTAAGTGAATCCGTGGAGGAGGGTACCTCCGATGGCAGGTTTTACGACTCGTATGAGCAACCCGTCAAACACATGGGGGCGCACGTTACAGAATCTCACAGGCGCTGTCTTGCTATCGATTCTGATTGCAGTGCACTCCCGAGTTTCCTGTCAGGAGGTGGAGGATCAAGCTGAAGAGGCCATCCGCTCGGCTGAACGGATGCTGCGTGGGGTGCCCGTCTTTCCCCCCAAGGAGAGGGAATACGCTGACTACTGTCTCCGCGCCGAACTGGAAGAGTCTCAAGACGGTTTCAAACGCGTACTCGCTAAGTATGGACCGACGGCACGCACTTTCGCCGGTCTCGGTCAATGCCGATTACGACTGGGGGACTATGAGGCGGCAGCGCGATCCTATGGGGAGGCGGTGAAGCTCTCACCCGCTGACACGCAAGCTCGGGTAGGTTACCAGAAGGCCAGCCGGCTGCTCCGCATTGCACGAGCTGTTCGCCCGTGGCTCTCCAATCGGGACAAAGTCCTCCAGCTTTATGAGTTACCGAACCACCGGCGAGGGGAGCTGTTGCTGGTACTTTCAGTGAAGGTTGCTAACGACAGCCTCAATCCGTTCTCCGATGTTCGCCTAACTCTGTTCCGTAAGTCTCCGAGTGCGTTCCGCAGGTTATGGAGGTCACGAGTGTTGCGCGATCAACGCTTTGAAGACGCAAATTTTGCTGATGTCCAGGTCACCGTATTCAGTACTTCATACGACCGAACCCCGCAGATCGCCGTCTCAGAGGTTCATCAGGGCGCGAGCTGGACACCCTCGCATTTGGACCTGTTCACGTTGAGGGGGCATCGTCTGACAAAGACCTTCGAACTGACCAGTAGCTTTCCTGTGTGGATCGAGGATATAAACCGTGATGGACGATACGAGATTGGCAACTACTACGAGATTGGGCGCGACATGGGCCATGTAAAACAGCCTGTCTGGACGGATATCTATGCTTGCAGGCAAGGGAGATACGTGCTTGCGAATCGATACTTCCCGAGTGAATTTCGGCACTGGTCGAGGGATTTGCCCGACTTACTACAGCAATACCCGCGCGACACGGAGATCCAATCGTACCTGAGATACGCGGAGCAGATTATGAGGAAACCGCAGAACCACAAAATCCTGTCCAGTTACGAGAGAAGCTTACGCTGCCCTTCGCGGTGAAAGAAAGGAAATGTTGGTGAGGCGTACCTCAATCTCGCTTGTCCTTCTTGTGTGGTGTTCGGCCTGTGTCGGCCAGTCGATTTCCTCCGGTGCGCGTCCCTTTACCCTTGCCATCGAATACGCCGTGCCCGGATTGGCGAGTACTTACGCTGCCACGGGACTGACCGATGCCAAGCCGCAGATCGAGTTCGGAGTCTGGGGGAA
>JACQGJ010000176.1 GCA_016199605.1 Armatimonadota bacterium
CCTCTTCATCACCAGCAATCCCCATCAGTTTGAAGCCCTGGCGATCGCCCGACACTTCGACCTCGAAGGCGATATCATTCCCCTCTGGTCGGGCGTGTCCGAAGAAGCCAATAACGCCGATGCCGCGACGGTAAATGTCCTGCGCTACGACCTCGGCAAACAACATTACGACGCGATTGCAATGACTGGGGGATATATGAGCGCGCTGCCCGATGATTGCGAGGCGAAGATCGCGGAGTTGATTCAGAGCGATGGCGTGGGATTTGTGTATGCGTTGCCGGGTATCTTTCCGCGAGTGCCCGCCTTGCAGGGCAAGCCCTCGCCTCTGCTCGATCCCCTGTTACCGCTGAGAATGGACACCTCAGGATACAAGGCCGAGACTCGCCTCGTAGAACCGGCAGGCAATCATCCGTTGAGTCGAGGCTGCGCCTTCTCGCGAATGCTCTGGGCCTGCAATGTGGACGTCTCCGCCGCGCCGGGCGCAACCGTTCTCCTGCGCGGCGGCGTCAACAGTCGCCTTTTGGCCGCCGCGGTGACGCGCGGCAAGGGGCGCGTCGTCGCCTACAATCGCTGCCTGGGTGAAACAGTCAACGGCTATCCTTTCCTTCCCTATACAAGATCTTTCAACGGGTTCGCCACCTCGCTGGAAGAGAGCGGCAAGCCGGCGCGTTGGATGCAAGGCATCGAGTTCGCGGATCAGTTCTATGGTTGGCTTGGAAAGGCGATTCTCTGGGCGGCGCAGAAACAAGCGCCGGTATCGTTTGTCTGGGTAGACGCCCGCGACGGGATGCAACATTGCCGGGTGGTCAACGCCACGAAGACCAGCCAGCCCTGTCGGGTCCGCGTGGTGGTTCACGCTCCTTTCAACACAGTACAGAAGTCTGTCGAATCGTTTCTGACTGTCCCCGCCAATGGAACGATTGAGTTGCAGCAAGTCCCTCCATCGACCGGCACTTTGGGCCAGATCACCGAGGATGTCTTCCTCGTTGACGCGCAAGGTGCGGTTCTCGATTGGAGTTCTTCTTCAGGTGAGTCGGCAGGAAAGGTGACGGTAAAGTACACACAGGATTTCTCGCTTCATGAACCCGACGACATGTTGAAACCTCGCCTGATAATCACCGCACGGGAGACCTCCGACAAAGCGTCGATCCATGTCGAGTTGCTTGACATCGAGAGTCGCCTGCTGTTCGACAGAACACTGCAACCCTCTCTGAGACCTGGCGAACCAACAGAGGTGTTCATCTCCATTCCATTGAAAGATACCGGCATCACCACACGCCTCGCAAACCTGCGCATGACGGTGCTCGTGGGAAAGGAGGCCGTTGAAGTTCGAGACCAACTGTTCATCAGGCAGGAACCGGATTGGCATACGCTTCATATCCTTCCCTACGCGGGCTATGACAGTTGTACGCAGCCCGATGAGGACGTCATGTTCGACGCGCTCAAAGCGATGGGGCATGACACATTGCTCGCCAGCTATGCGATGCCCGAACGGTTCTGGCCGGCGGTGGAGAGTGGCTTTCGCCCGATTGCCCTCTGGATGGCTCCGTTTGAGTGCAACTCTGAGGAAGTGAAAACCCGAACGCAATGGATGAAGAAGTTCAGCCCGGTGCTGTATGAGGCGCAGGACGAACCGGAGCTGCAGTTCACGGCCTGCGCCGAGGGACGGTTTGATTCGCCGAAAGACATGGACCGGTTCTGTGTGTGGCTACAGGCGAAGTACAAGACCCTCGATGCTCTCAACGCCGCGTGGGGGAAAAAGTGTGCGAAGTGGGAGGAGGTGCAACGCGTTCTCTGGCATGAGGTCGCGAACACGGACAACTGGAATCCCTGGTTCGACTCGCGGTGCGATCTTGATCTCAGGTTCGTGGAGGGCTTTGGTCGAAGCGCAGATGCGGTGCGCGTGGTGGAGCCAGATCGGTTGATGAGTATCAACCCTCGATCGCTCGATACCTTCGGGGGAACGGACTTGCGTGCGATGTCTCGGCGACTGCACGCGCTCAGCATGTATACCGATTTCTGCTCGCAACCGCCGATGGGGTATCTCCACCTGGGGTCGCGCTGGGTAGATATCGCTCAGAGTATCATCGGCTACACCTGGCCGTCGAGTCCGGGCAAGGAACGCATCACGCGTGAAGCCTGGGACGCGGTGCGGCACGGCGTGAAGCACCTCGGCTGGTTTGCTCCGTTCTGCGACGAGACCCCGCCCGAGGGCCGGTTCACGTTTCTCAACGGCGACCTGACGTTGAACGAGAAGGGAAAGATCATCGCCGAAGTCAACCGGCAACTCCTCTCCGGACCAGGAGACGTGGCCGTCAACGCCGAGCCGCTTCGCGAAGGAGTGTTCATCTACTACCCGCGGTCGGTGTTCTACGCTCATACGCTCGCATGGATGAAGCGGAAACTCGATGCCGATCCGAAACTCGACCCGGCGAAGCTGACAGGGACCGGACCGTGGCTGGAGCAACTGCCCTGCTCGTTTGTGCCTCACCTGCGCGCGCTGGGGTACCAGTTCGAGTTCGGCGACGAGGAGGACCTCACCGCGGAGCGACTGAAGCAGACGCGAGTTGTTTTCCTTTCACACGTGATCTGCCTCGGACAACGAGAGTCGGAGTTGCTTCGCGAATTTGTTAAGAGAGGCGGCTGTGTCATCGCGGAGGCGGGCACTGGGCGTAGAGACGAATCGGGGAGAGCGTATGCGAACACGCCTGAAGGCTTCCGGGATATCTTCGGACTTGAACGGCCTTCTCAAGACCTTTCTCCTGGTGTCGAAGAGGAGAAGCTGGTACCGCGCGGCGCCGAAGCCTTTGAAGGCTTCCCTCCTTCGTTGGGAACCTTCTACCGGAAGGGCAGGGCCTTCTTCCTCAACTCCCGCCTGCCCGCCACTGAGGACGCTCGTCACGCGGTGCAGCAGATTCTGAAGACGAGCGGTATCCCAGCGAGATACGCATTGCGAGAAAACGTCATCGACAACGAAACCAACAAACCCGTGTGCTCCCTCGTTGTGCGCACGCGTGGTGACCTCACCTACTTGCTCCTGACCGGTGACGGCAACCCGCGCGCGAGCGCCTTCTGTATCGAGCTGCCACAGGAACGGCACGTGTATGACATGCTCTCCGACCGCAGCTTCGGGCTGCGAACGCGCATCGAAGGGGAAATCAATTATGGCGAGGCTAAGGTGTTTGCGCTGAGCCCTTCACGTGTTAAGGAGGTATCCCTGCTGTGCGACCGCGCCAGGTATCGTCCGGGTGAAGCCGTCAATGTCAGCATCAGCGTTTCGACCCAGAACGGGGACGCAAGAGATCGGGTCATTGCGCTGACACTGACGCCGCGTCGTGGTATCATGCCCGTCGTGCCAAGATGCGTGGTTCTGAACGCGGGTCGAATCATCTTCCGCATCCACGTCCCGCTCAACATGGCGAAAGGCAGCTATACACTGACTGCGCGGGACGTGTGCTCGGGAGTAAGGGCCGATTGTCAGTTTCGGATTGCGCCATGATGTCAAAACATCACGCTAACGAACGAAGCAAGCTAAAGCAAGCTGAGACCCCATTCAGGATCGCGGCCTGCTTCAGCACGCTTTGCTTGATAGCCTCAGGACTTAACCCGAGGGCCATCTTCGCAGGACGTGTGCTTGGGAGGAATTTCGCCATGATGCGAAAACATCACGCTAATGATCAAAGCAAGCTAAAGCAAGCTGAGACCCCATTCAGGATCGCAGCCTGCTTCAGCACGCTTTGCTTGATAGCCTCGGGCTTTAACCCGAGGGCTATGGCGGAAGAACCTATCCTCCAGGAGTTGCGGCAGCTCATGGCCGATTCGCTCAAGGTGAAGATCGAGCATGAGGAGAAGATTGCACCGGGAGCCGACAACAAACCACCATGCAAGAGTGAATCCTGGACCTTTCACGCCGGGTTGGCTCGCCCGGTGGTGCGCTACGGTCGCTACCTGAACCGACCTCCCGATTTCACCGGGAGCTACCCCTCTCTCGCAAACAGCGACATGGGGATCGGTTTCGACGGCGGCGCTTTCGGGAATTGGTACCGCGGCAATGCGCTGCGGGTCTTCATCAACGACAGGGACATCTTCGCAGGTCAGCCCGCAACGAAGATCGAAGGGCGAGAAGGTGAGAACGGCCGTCTCGGGCTTGTGTGGGAGTTGGAGGAGCGACGGTCCATCACGTTGAATATCTTTGTGCCGGAGGACGGTCACGCGATGTACGCGCTGCTCGACCTTTCGCTGCCTGGATTGAAGGTGGACTCAATCAAGGCGTGGGTAAATTGTTATCCGGGCGGTTACGGACCCGCCTACGGATTGCCCTCGCATCGCTGGGTTACGACTGCGGGCAACCAGGCCGAGGTGCCCGAAGACTTCGCCGCGAAGGAGTTCCCGAAAGTGCCGATTACCGAAGACGATGCGTGGATCTTCTACGCCGACACGCTCGAGAACAGCGGCTCTCTTGGTCTCGTTGTTCTCCCAGAGGAGAAGGTCTCAGGAGAGGTCTCCTTGAGTAGTTATGGAGTAGGCACTACGTTGAACTATCCACCGGAGACGCGACACATTCATCTGGGTTTCTTTGCCTACAGCATCGTGAATGAAGCGGCACGGCGTTCGTTCGTAAACGGCATCAAAGAGGAGATGGACCGGCTGCGGTCTGTCGCCATATTACAGCAATGAATCTACACGGAGGGCGCGGTATGCCATCACTTTCTGTCCCTGATGTTAAAGCATCAGGCTATCTTTCAAAGCAAGCTAAAGCAAGCTGGAACTTGATTCCTCGCGCAAGAGCTTGCTTCAGCTTGCTTTGTTTGCTTGCCTCGGGGTTTATTCCGAGGGCGGAAGCAGAACATCCCTTTGGACTCGATGACAACCACCCCTACGGCCGCCTGACCACAGCGTATGTCACCCCTCACGTCGCGTGGGCCAATCCGTATTACCGTGGCAAGACACACCTCCTCGTCATCGC
>JACQGJ010000177.1 GCA_016199605.1 Armatimonadota bacterium
GCAGGGGAGCTTACCACCACCTCGCCGCGGCTCTCGCCGTCCAAACACCTCCCCCGTGCCAGACAAGCTGGCAGGGGGGATTCTCGCCGCACGTAACCCCCTCTCGCTCCCAAACTTCTTCTCTCTGCCAGATAAACTGGCAGGGGACTTTATCCCCGTTCCGTCCCACCTCTCCTCACCGCCCCCATATCATACTCGCTAAATGTTCCTGCGTAGTAGCCATACTGCCATACCGCATTGTTCCCCAACGCCTCCGCCAGACTGTTCAGCAACACGAGAGCAATTTCCTCGGGAGATTGCTCAAGATTTCCTCGCAAGGCCGAGTGCAGATGGTCTGGCACTACGGACAGGTCGGCGATTCCGTAGCCGTTGCGCCTGCCGACGTCGAGCACTGTGTCCCGCACCTTCGCCAGACTCTCGTCCTCCACGATGCGGAAACGACTCTGGGTAACTATGACGAGGTGAAGGTTATACCAATACCTCCCGCTTTCGGTTGGCGTTGGTTGGGAGAGGTCAACCTCCGGGTCAGCGACACTGTATTTCCTCAGCAGTTCTCGGAAGCGAGGGTCGGCCACAGGTTCCTTCTCGACTTGACCACGGACGTAGGCTTCTACTTCCGCAGTAGTGTTGTGACCGATGCTCCGCAGCCCCACCTTGCGACTGAACTTAACCGGTGAACCTCCTTTTCGTAGATGATGCTGCAGCCGTCCCTTTGCGCGTGCAGCCGCGAAGATTGGCGAGACCTGGGGTTTCGCGCTGAAAGTGAGTTGGACCTTTTGGGGCGTCCAGTTACGTTCCAGCAGACGCAAACCGTCGCTCTCCCATTCCGGTGCGATGGCCTGCCAGAACTCATCAGACGGTTCGGGAGGGAAAGTCCCGGTTGAAGGCCATCCCGTCCAACCGTAACGGATGCGGTAGGAGGCCTGCATATTGGTTGGGGTGTAAATCGGGCTCAGCATTTGTGTTGTATTCATTGATTCCATGTCTCCTTTGTATATCCTCCTCCCCCCTGCCGGTTCATCCGGCAGGGAGGAACGTTTCCCCGCGAGAACGAGCCGGTGTGCGCCCCCCTCTCCCCTTGCCGGTTCATCCGGCAGGAAGGAGCGTTTGACGGCGAGAGCCGCGACGGTCACATCCTCCCTGCCCCCTGCCGGTTTATCCGGCAGGAAGGACCGTTTGACGGCGAGAGCCGCGACGGTCACATCCTCCCTGCCCCCCTGCCGGTTTATCCGGCAGGAAGGGAGTTTGGGAGCGAGAGCCGCGAAAACGTCCGCTCGACGCGCTTTCTTTCTCGCCATCCAAACTCCTTCTCCATGCCGGACAAGTCGGCAGGGGGACTTTCGCTTCGCGCACCTTCCTCGCTTGCTCCAAAACTTGTTCTCCTTGCCAGACGAGCTGGCAGGGGAACTTACAACGCGTCACCCCGCCGCTCTCGCCGTCCAAACTTCCTCTCCTTGCCAGACGAGCTGGCAGGGGAACTTACTCGTTACCTCGCCGCTCTCGCCATCCAAACTCCTTCTCCGTGCCGGACAAGCCGGCAGGGGACGCTCCGGACGTGGCAATAGATCATGTCGCCTGTTTCAACGAACGTTGAAACGTATCATATCAGTGAAAAGCCGAGGCGTAAGGCACAACGTTCACCCATGCAGGTCGTTCGCGACTCGGATGTTCCGGTCATGATGGACGGCATCCTCCCCTATCGTCGCCTCTTCACAGCCCTGTTCTTCCCGGTCTGTGCCTCGACCCCAAGCGCCAAGGTCTCTTGTCCCCCGCCCCGCGACTCCTGACTCCCGACTCCTGGCAGTTCAATCACCGGCTCGGGCAGGTTTTCGTTGAGCGGCACGTCCCAGTAGGGGTCCCACTTGCGGGTGAAGGCTTCGAGACCGATCTCCTTCAACTCGTCGAACCGGGCGAGGCAAAGCTCGGGGGCTTTGGGGTAGCTCCGGTGGCTGAAAGTGGAGAGGACGTGGGCATATTGGTCGCGGGACAGTCCGTAGGCGTCGGCGACCACGGCATCAATCGCCGCCCGCACCACCCAGCGCTCGTCATCGCCTTCCAGCCTTTCGACGGTTCTCGAACGAGTAGCAGCAGCGCAAGCCCATCTGTTCGAGATACAGCCGCCGAATTCCCGTAGCTCCTTCGTTGGCGTGAAAGGCGGAGGGAACGACGCAACCCGTGAGACCGGTTGGAGCAATCAGTTGCGAGTCTCTTTCAATGAACAGCTTGGCGAGGTCGGGGTCGCCCCCCGTGCGTTCATCTTTGACCTCGACAACCTGGAAGCCGTAAAGGACATCATGGATGGCGTGCTGAGCGTCGAACTCCGCGAGGTATCTCCTGTGGAGCGCGTCAACTTTTGGGTCGCGCTTGACCCTTTCCTCAATTGCCATGCGCTCACGCTTCGTGGGTGCCGCCAGAATGTCGAAGTCGAATGCCGCAAAGAACTCTTTGGATTTCTGGCGAACCGCGTCCCACGGCGGGTTCCCGAGCACCGCATCAAACCCGTGACGTTCTGCCGATTTGCCATCGGGGAAGAAGACCTCGGGACAGACGAGTTCATAGGGCAACGCAGGGATAGAGACACCCCAGGCGAGGTCTGAGGAAAGGCCGGAGGCAGAGGCTTCTTCCTCCCAGCCAAGCCCACGGGTGATCATCCGCATGAGACTCGTTTGCTCTCCCAGGTCGGGCGGCAACGCGCCCGTGTCGGCGACGGCGCCTGTTAGTAACGCGTATCCGTGGTCGTCACACCGGCTTCCGCCTAACATGACCCCTCCCGCCCACGCCGCGGCGACGATACGAAACGGCAGCAGCGCCTGGTCGAGCCGTGCCTTCGCCGCCTCCTTCGCCTGCACGTCGCTCACGCTGTCGCCGACACTCACTTCCAGATCGCGGACGTGCTTCAGGGCTTCCCTCAGAGCTTTAGTGAACCGCTTCTGCAACCCCACGGTGAAGAGGTCTTCCATCGGCTTCTGGCTGCCGGGATACTTCAGCAGGTGCTCGAAGAACGGCCCGGTCAGCGAGTCGCCCACCATGAAACGATGGTCGAGGAACGTGAGCGGCAGCCCCTCGGAGTGAGATTCGATCCACAGCGATAGCTTCGTCAGCTCGACCGCC
>JACQGJ010000187.1 GCA_016199605.1 Armatimonadota bacterium
CAAGTCCGGCTCCTCGGTCACGTCGGACCCGAAGGCGGCCGGGCGGACGTGTACCTGGATGGCGAGAAGCAGTTGGTCCCGATCGACTGCTGGAATCCGTCGCCTCGCTATCGGCAGGTGATCTACTATCGGAATGGCCTCTCGCAGGGATCTCATACGCTCAAGGTCGTATGCCGGGGCGCGAGCAACCCCTACTCTCGCGGCACGCTCCTCTACATCGACGCAGTGCAATACTCGAACGCCGCCGGCCACGTCAGCTTCCCCTCCGGGTCTGGGCCGCGAAAAGCCCAGCGGATGATCTTCGGCTACACGGGCCGCGAAGATTACCGGGATTCTCTTGGACATTACTGGCGACCGGGGACGGAGTTCGTGGTTCGCCTTGGTGCGGGGAGGGACCCGGTGAAGGAAGCGTGGTGGACCAAACCCGTGACTCAGCCCCTTGGCAAGACACGGGACCCCGAGTTGTACCGCTACGGAATTCACGGGCAGGAGTTCTGGGTGAACGTCACGGTCGGTCCCGGTAGGTACCATCTACGGATGAAGTTTGCTGCGACCCATGGCGCCGACCCGCAGAAGAATTGCTTCCATATCAGCCTCAATGGCAGGCGAGTGGTCAAAGCCCTCGACGTGGCCGCGACTGCCGGAGGTCCCAATCGGGCCGTTGACCTGGTCTTCAATAACGTCGAGCCGCGCAACGGCGTGATCGAGGTCCGTTTTGCGGGTGCGCACTGGATGGAGGGCGACGAACTGAAACAGGGCGAAGCCTTCGTTCAGGCGTTGGAGGTGGGCCCGGGACCGGGGGGCCGTGGCGCCTCGCCTGTATCCGCCGCCTTGCCGGAACCTTCCGGCAACCTGTTGTTGAACGCGGGTTTCGAGGAGACGGCGAATGGGGTGGTGGGAGTGACTGGCACGAAAACGACTCATCATGGGTGGACCTACGAGTTCACCGGGCCCATGCAGAGCTACGTCTGGCAGGAAGCCGACTACATCATTCATCCGGACTGGGGGCTTCCCGAGCTTCACAGTGGTCGAGGGGCGATTCGCACTCACAGTGAAGGCGACGGGCACACGATCATCGACCAGGAGGTCGACGTGCAATCAGACACCGAGTATTTGGCTTCCGTCTGGGTGCGCGCTGTTGACCTGCACGGCAAAGGCTTCGGCAAGGACCCACAAGATTCCGCCGGGTTGGCGTTTCGGGAACTCGACAAGAACGATCGGCTTGTCATGTCGCACGACAAGCTTGAGGTCAAGCAAGCCGGGCCCTACCTCCGGCTATCCAGGCGTTTCACGACGCGGAAGACCACCACCCACGTTCGTTTCGTGCTCGACACCGCGATCCGTTGTCCTTACACGGAGGGACACGTTACCTATGATGACGCATGTCTCGTGGCGACAAGAGGAATGTGAGTCTTGCCGTGGAAATCAGTGGCGGTCGGATCTTGTCCGGTAACGGAGGCAATCATAGGCGCTTCTTCGTTCCTGGAAAGGAAGTCCCCAAGGGTTCCGCGCGCGGGGGTGAGGGCAGTCAATATCGTTTGACTTTTCCACTCCGGAAGTCATACAATCGGTGCTGAATTGGATAGCAGAAGGAGGGGCCGTGGTCTTCACAGTCGTTCGACGCACCGCAGAGACGAGGGGGGTGCAATTGGAGGTCGAGGCCGATGGGCGACGCCTCGATCTGCTGTTCCTGTGGCACTCGATCTCTCGGATGCGGCGATGGCGGCTACCTGAAGCACGGGTGATTCAGACGCTGCTGTTTCCGGAAGAGGTTCTCTATGGACATAGGGGACGTTTCATTGCGCATCGTCGGTACGGGAAGCACCTCGTGCGTGCCGTCTACAGTTACGAGGACGACTTGCCTGTCCTGGTGACAGTCTACTATCCATTCTCTGAGCGGTATTTTGAGGGAGGAAACCACTATGCGGATCAAATACTCTCCTGAAGCGGACGCCATGGTTATCCAGCTTAACGAACGACAACCCGTGGATTCCAGAGACATTTCGGAGGGTGTCATCGTTCACCTGTCACGGGGAGGGCAGCCGGTTGAGATCGAAGTGCTGGACGCCTCCCGCGTGCTGAAGAAAAAGGACCTCTCAATCCTGGGAACGCAAGCCGAGCTGGCGCTCGCTCGTTGAGCGCCTTTCCCCAACTATAGGAGACACACAGGCTCCAAAAGGGAGCCATCCCGCACTTGGACCGGCGCCCCCTCCAAGATGAACCCGTCCCTCACGATTCGGGGCGCCGTGTGTGGGCAAGGAGGGCAGAACGTGGGGAGCGAGATAAGGAGAGGATAATCATCAGATAGCCCCTCGGAAGTGAGTCTGACTATGGAGCAATGCACACGAAGAGAGGTGACAAATGAGAATTCTGTTGCACGCATGAGCGATGGTGATCCCTCGACGGAGCCTGGGCGCAGGGAGCTTGTTTGCTTGATTACCTTGTTCCTGGCCGGGATCGTGGCAGTTGCGGCTCATGCGGACCCAATCACTGGCCTGCTTCAGTACGACTACGGCTACGGAACCTACCTCGCCTACGAGTTGGCCGTTTTTATTGTTGAGGCGATTGGCTTCAAACTGGTCATCCGATGTCGCTGGAATGAGGCAGTCCTCGCTTCTTTTCTTGCGAATCTGGCGTCCGTGGCCTTCGGTCTGCTTTCGGGCTGGAACGTAGTAACCGCAAACTTACTCGGGATGGCTATCGAGGTTGTCATGGCGTACCTGGTCCTTCGACGTCGCAACCATGCGTTGGTTCTGGGCACCGCGTTCGTTCTCAATTTAGCAACCATGGGGTATGGGCCCGAATTCTTCATGCGAATGGTTCCGACGCCCTCCGCTCTGAACGCCTATTGCGCTCAACACCTGAAGGTGATTGGCAAGGGATTAGCCGAATATGCCCAAGCCAACAACGGTATCCTTCCCGTGGCACGGGACCTCAGTGAGCTGCAAGCGAAGCTGGGTCCGTATGTTGGAGCGAAACAGGGGACCTTCACTTGCCCTCAAGACCGCTTTGACCGTGATGAGCCTGATTACGTGTGGAACGACACGCTATCCGGGCGTCCTCTCCCACCATCCAGCAGTCAGCAAAGTAAAATTATCGCAATAGTGGACAGCGCCCCTCGCCACAGCAACATGTCGAATGTGCTTTTCCTCGACGGTCATGTCAAATGGTACTCCACACGAAGTCTGATCATGGCTCTACAGCACTCCGGTGAGAATTACCGAGCCCTTCCGTAGTGGGTTCGCGCTTTCACCGACGGACCGTCATGCCATCTGTTTTCATTTAACTGCCAATCTCTGAATCTTATGTCCGTGGCAGGGCCGCTTCCTTGCCCATTGGCTTCTACCTCCCATCGCTCCACGTATAGGACAGGTGGTCTCCTCGAACGACCGGTGGTAAGAAGTGATCGAACGCCGCAGGACTCTGTGCAGGATGAGAGGGGCCAGAGCGTGTCGTCCCTGTCGGCGGAGTGAGCCGGTGTGATGCTGATGCGTCGTGCTGAGGGTTGACAGTGACGACCATAATCTGGTTATCTGTAATCTGGCGGGAGAGAAGCTGATCTCTCGAGACACGAAGCCTTCGTGCAAGGCTGCTGGAGGGGATGTTGATGGATGTCGTGGACTTCCCCGCAAAGCAGGAAGTTTGACTTAAGGAGGATGTAGGATGCGAGGTTTGCTGGCGCTGTGTTTGTTGATCCCGTCTGTTGAGGCTTTTGCCGTAGAAGGCGTCGAGTGTCTCGATTACCGAGGCTACAAGAACTGCTACCGGCTGTTCAACTCAGTGGCTTCGGTGATTGTCGTGCCTGAGTCCGGCGGTCGAGTGCTGGCCTATTCGCTCGGCGGGCGAAACGTGCTGTATGAGAACCGGGAGAACGATGGGAAGAGCTTTGCCACGGAAGGCAACAAGTCATGGGAGCCGGACGGGGGCAGGTTCGACATTGGCCCGGAGATCACGATCCCCCGACATCCCTCGCTCTGGATTGGACCGTACCAGGCGAAGGTTCTCAGCTCCCGTTCCGTTCGCCTGACAAGCGAGAAAGACTCGGCGACCGGCTGTCAGATTATCCGGGACTTCACACTGGAGAAGAACTCCAGCCAACTGAAGGTGACCCAGAAACTCGTCAATATCTCGACGAGACCTGTGGAGTGGTGCTTCTGGAGCCGGACCTTTGCCCGGAGCGGGGGCGTGTGCGTCATCCCAATCAACCCGTTCAGCCGGTTCCCGCAGGGATGGGGGCAGTATGGAAAGGGAGGCCTCGTGCAGAATCCGGAGAAACAGGAGAAGGTCGAGGTCCGGGAAGGATGCCTTACCTTGACTACCGCCCCGAAGATCCCCAAGTATGGAATCGACAGTTACGCCGGATGGCTGGCATACGCCGTCGATGGTTTGCTCTTTGCCAAGCGGTTTCCTGTGCAAGCTGACGGCTACTACAAGGACGGGGCTGGTTTCACGATCGAGATCTGGATTACTCCCGAGGTCACAGAGCTGGAGCCCTTGAGCGTCGCGAAACGGCTGAAGCCTGGTGAGTCGTTCTCGTTCACCGAGGACTGGTGGCTGATGGAGTACCCGGTTAAGGATAACGC
>JACQGJ010000188.1 GCA_016199605.1 Armatimonadota bacterium
GCAATGAATCCGCTCGTCCTTCGGAAAGGAAGAAGACCTATGATCCGAAAAGCTTTCGTGATGTCTGTGAATCCAGGTCAGGAGGAGGAATACGAGAGACGACATCGTCCCATCTGGCCGGAGTTGGAAGCCACCCTGAAACAGCACGGCGTCCACAACTACTCGATCTTCCTCCACCCGGAAACCCATCAGCTTTTTGCCTACGCTGAGATCGAAGAGGAGGCGCGGTGGAGCGCAATCGCCCAGACAGAGATCTGCAAGAAGTGGTGGGCGCACATGAAGGACGTCATGCCCTCCAACCCCGACAACAGCCCTATCGCCCTTGACCTCCAGGAAGTGTTTCATCTCGCCTGAGGTTTTGTTGGGTGGGTGGGAACAGGATCCCGGTGGATTATACTCGTCGCCGTTGAAAACACGCCATTCGTCTGAAGTGATTCTTACCCCTCACCCCTACCCTCTCCCCGGTCGGAGAGGGTAGGGGTGAGGGGTAAAGGTGGATTTTCAACGGTGACGAGTATAGTGAGTCGCAACAACACGGTGGTGCCTATTGAATGAAGCAACTCCACCAAGCAAAGGCAGCCTGATTCGTGAGTCGGTCACCCTGAGGGCCGTTCTGCTTGGTGTCCTGATAACCGTTGTCTTTGGCGCGTGGGTAAGGCAGGCCGAGATTGTGGTCTGCGCCTGCCAGATTACCGAGAGCGTTCCCGCCATCCCGGGGGTCGCTGCTCTCATTACCCTCATTTTCCTCAACCCCTTGCTCGCCTGGTCGCGAATCCTTCGGCCTTTGACGCGGGGAGAGATCCTGACAACCTTTCTCTTCGTGACCGTCGCCCTGTCGATGAGCGGCTGCGGCGTCATCCGATTTTTGCTCGCGCTGGTTTCGGGAGTGGTCTACTACGCCACACCTGAAAACGGCTTCGAGGGACTTGAGAAGCATGCTCCCGGCTGGCTCGTGCCGAAAGGCTCGGGCGTTATTCAGCGAATGTACCAGGGGCCTCCGAGCGGCGAAGTCGGCCACGTCCCGTGGCAGGCGTGGCTTGTGCCGCTCGCAATGTGGACCCTTTTTTTCGTTCTGCTCTGGGTGACGCTGGTTTGCGTTCTCATTCTGCTGCGTCGTTCCTGGGCGGAAAAGGAACACCTGATGTTCCCCCTGGTCTTCTGGCCGCTGGAGATGACGGAAACCCACGGCAACCCCCTGGCGATTCCCGGCTTCTTCAAGAATCGCATCATGTGGCTTGGCTTCGGCTTCGCGGCGTTTTACAACCTCGTGAACATCATCCACGCCTTCTATCCTACGCTGCCGGAGATCAAGGGAGTGATCAACTTCGGAGCCGGCAGCACCTACGCGCGCCCCTGGAATTGCTTCCTGCCGGTCAACATGTTCTTCCGGCCTGACTTGATCGGGATCGGCTTTCTCGTCTCCACTGAGATCTGCTTCTCCATCTGGTTCTTCTACCTCTTCTCGAAACTCGAAGCATTGGTGCTGACCTCTCTGGGAGTGCAAACAGCCGGACTGCCTTTCGTTCAAGAGCAGAGTATCGGGGCATACCTCGCGATGGCATTCGTGCTGATCTACCTGGCGAGATCTCACCTCGTCCCGGTCTTCCGTTACATCCTGTTCCTCGATCGGAAGGCCCCGCCGGGCAATGAGGAGGAGGTGCTCACCTATCGCAAGGCGTTCTCGGGTGCAGTGCTGGGGTTCGCAAGTCTGGTCTTGTTCTGCCGGGCGGCAGGCATGGCTTCGTGGGTGGCGATCACCTACCTCGGCATCGTTGTCGCCGTCGCGATCGTTTATGCGCGGATTCGAGCGGAAACCGGAGTGCCGCTGATCTGGCTGTTCCCCTTCTACATGCAGAAGAAGCTGATGCTCTTCAGCCTCGGGTCGGCTCCCTTCATGGAGCATGGCGGGCCGGAAACGGTGACGATGTTTGCCATGCTGACTTTCCTGTCCCGCGGTTACTTCCCCTCGTTGGCCGCCTATCAACTGGAAGCCTTCCGGCTGTTCAAGCTGATCAATGTCAACCTTCGCCAGATTACCGGGACGCTGTTGCTTGCCGTAGGCGTGGGAGCACTGGTGTCGTTCTATTACCACCTGGCTCCCTACTATGCGAAGGGCGCGCTTTCGATGCGTGGCGGCATCTGGGGCTGGACCATGGCGGTCGAGGAGTATCGCACCGCGGCGACTTATCAGACAGTGCCTCTCCTTCCGGATCCTCAGCGCATCTGCGCGGCCGGCTTCGGCGGACTGCTGACCATCGTCCTGTCGCTCCTGCGGTTCAAGTATCTCGACTTTCCCTTGCACCCGCTCGGCTTCGCGATGGCCACGGCCTATGGCGACCTTATCTGGTTCCCCTTCCTCGTTGTCTGGTGTCTCAAGTACCCCATCGTCCGCTACGGCGGCAACCGGCTCTACAAGCAACTCGTTCCCGGTTTCCTCGGTTTTGCCCTGGGCCACTTCGTGGTTGCAGGCATTATCTGGGGACTCCTCGGCACCACGGGGAAAGAAGCAGTGCTGAGGTACGGGGTGTGGTTCGGGTGAGAATTCGGGGCCGGCCTCGGCGCAGAGATGTCGCGGAGACCGGTCCCCGAGGGAATCCATCGCTTGTTTTACGACAGCGGTTCTCTCGTCTTGCCTTCAACTCGGAACCACTTGCTTCCTTTTTGCTCGTAAGTGTACCGGGGATTGCCGTTCACTTTGTGGATCAACACCCGGGTGACTTCCCATCCTTTGCCCTTCGGCTTCAGGAAGAAATCGAGGTCGAGCGTATTCTTGCCTTGCGCCGCGAAGTCCGTGCAGTCGAAGTACAGGGAATCGCTGATCTTGGTGACGGGGTGGAACTTCGTCAGCTTCAATTGCCAGGTTGTCTTCTTTTTCGGATCAGCGATCTTGTAGACTCTATCTTTGCCGCTCTTCTGCTGCACGTACAACTTGATCGCCGACTGGATCTCCCCCTTGAGGTTCCGCGCGGGGGCTTTGCCGGGATGTTCCATCTTCTTGCCCGGATGCTCTCCCGGGTGTTCCTGCGCCCTGACGATCCCCGCGCCAAACGTGAGCGCCACGAGGGCGGCAAGGCCCGATCGCAGTAGGTGCTTCATGCTTGTATCACCTCCCTTCCCTCAGTAGAACTCCTCGGAAGTCTCTCAGGTTCCCGGTCAGTTCAACTCAGTGCCTCAACACCTCGACTCCCATCTTTGCCTCCGTGAGGGCGATGAGGACCGCGAGGATCAGCCGCAGGGCTCGTGTGGGGGTGTGCTGGCTCATAAACCCGCCGATCTGCGCTCCGGGAAGAACACCGAGGACCGACGTCACGGCAAGAGCGAGCCGGATCTGGTTCGTGCCAAGTTTGCCGATGAAACCGGCGACCGCTGAGCAGAGGACCACTCCCAGCGAAGACCCTACGGTAGTCCGAGTTGGAATCTTCAGAACGCACAACATCAAGGGCACCGGAAGGAACGCCCCTCCCTGACCGACCAGGCCGCCCAGAAAACCCGCAATCGCCGCGACCAGAGGACGCCAACAGAAGATTCAGTGATACAGGGACGCATGATGTGATCGCGCCCCGTGCAAATGACTGCGGTCGTCGCCAGCCTGGGATTCATCCCGATGGCCCTTTCGCACAGAACCGGAGCAGAGGTTCAGCGGCTGTTGGCGACGGTGGCCATCCGCGGATTGATTACCTCAACACTGTTGGCTCCGTTCGTGCCGCCTGCGCTGCGTGGGTGGTTTGAGGAGCGGCGGGAGGAGGTGGAGGTTTGGGCGCAACTATTCACCTGCTGGGAGGGAGTTGGACTCCCGACCCAAATCTCCTCGTCGTAGCAGAGCCGGGTCAACAGTCAAAAGGCAGCGCGCACGGTGAAATACACGTTGTCATTGTGGTCGAACTGGCCAAACATCGTGTAGGGCTTCCCACCGCCAAACAGGTGCGCTCCCACAAGATACCAGACGCCGGAGCGAATCTCCATCTGAGCTTCAGCTTTGACGAACCAGTCGCGGTCGTTGAGATTGTAGAGACCGAAAAGGGTCGGCTTGACGGTGTCGTTGCGCAGGCTGTTGCGCCAGCGGACAGTGAGGGTATTGAGCACGCTGTCCCGTGACGGGAAGCCCGCGGGCAGGGCGCGGCGGTAGTCGCCGTATCTCAACATCCAGTCCTGCGTGAACTGGAAGCCGAGGGTCTCGTTGCCTTTCAGGGTCCGCTCCAGGCCGATGAGGGTTTTGAGGGACGGATTGTTGATTTCGGGGTCAGTGCCCGCCGTGTCCTCGGTCCGATAGTAGGCAGCCTCCGCGCTGAGCAAGCCCTTCTTCGTGTTCCCCTGCGTGCTGAGTCCGACCATGCCCAGCGGCCCAAAGCGCGTCGTGGCGGTCGAAGTCGCCGGGTCAAAGTGGACGATGGGAAACGGGTCTCTGCCGGAGAACAGGTAAAGGGAACTGGAAAAACCGCTGAGGGTTTTCGACAAACGCAGGCCGTATTCGGATCGCTCAGAAGGATCCAGAATCCGATCGGCGGCTTGAGGATAGGGTGTGAAGAACGAGAGGCGGTCACTGGTCGGGAAGGTGTCGGGCTCAAATTCGGGAATCACAATGGCTTCCAGACCAACGCCTTTCTTCTCATAGTTCGCCCGTAGCCCGGTGGAGCCTTCCTTGAGATACTCGATAGGCGCGCCGGTGATGAAGCCTGCCCAGTCTTTCGGGAAGACGTCGGTCAGGAAGACGAGGTCGCCGACGCCCCAGGTGATGATCTGCTTGCCCACACGCAGGTCGAGGTTCTTGCCGTAGCAACTGATGTAGCCCTCTCGCAACTGCGTGGAAGCCTCCGCCTCAACCGCGTCATAGAGGAAGTCCAATTTCACGTTCGCATCCCATTGCGGGGACTTGTGGGAAAGCTCCAACTGGCCTCGTTGCTCTGCCTTCAACAATTGACTCGCAAAGTCGCCACTGCGGAAGGGGCGGATACTGTTGTTGGTTTGCAGAAAGCCGTGGATTTCGACAGGTGAGGACTCCTCACGCGGGGAACTCGCCTCAACGCCGTCGCTGGGCTCTTGTTGTTGCGCTGACAACAGGCCGGAGGTGGCGAGTAAGAGCACTCCCACCAAGCCGAAGTGCAATGGGTTGTCTCGCAGGAACGTCATCATTGTTTCACCTTGCACCCAACTTCTTCAGCCGGAGAGGCCAGCGTCAACAAAGAAGAAGCAGACGGGAATCCTGGGAAATGGGGAGCGGCCCCTGCCCGCTCCCCATCCGTCTCTCGCTTCCTTTCTCCTACACCCCTCGCCGCAACTGCCGCTCCGTGAAGTCATCGTCGGACAGTCCCGTGTTATAGTTCACCTTGTCCCACGTGACGACGGTGTAGTGTCCGGTCTGGACGTTGCGCACGGTTTGCTTGCGCGCTGTCCAGATGCCTTCCACTTTCCCCAGGTCGTCCGCCGTGAGTTCCTTCAGTTTCTTCCCCTGCTTGTCCAGGTAGGTCTCCTTCACGACCACAAAGCTGTCCTTGCGCACCCATGAAGTCTTCGAACTGAATTCCGCCGACTTGGCCGATTTCGGGACGCTCTTGACGACGTAGCAATCGGCGGCATCTACCTCCTCGGTCCCAGTCAGGCTGTGAGTGTCTTCGTCCACGTCGCGCCCGGCGATGTCTTCATACACGAAGTCGGAACCGACGAAACTCGCCCGCTTGTCGGCGGCGGCGATGCGCCGCACCATCTTGAGCGACGGCAAGTAAAGCCACCGGTCGTCGTCCTTGTCTTTGTGCCGCCACACCATGAAGCCCACGCCGCGCACGTCGGTAGGCTCGAGAAAGTGAATCAACACCTTCTTGCTGCTCGCTTTTCCCAGGCGCAGCATCTTCATTTTCCGCACGCGTTTCTCGCCGCCCTTGGTGACGAGTGTCATCGTGATTTGCGACTGCTCATCCTTGCCGATGTCGCGCTGCTCCGCGCGGGTCATGATGTCCGTTGCGGACAGTTCTGCATGAACGACCGCTCCCGTGAGCAGCGTCGAAACGGCCATGACAATCCAACTCATCTTTCTCGTCAACTGCATGTAACCTTCCTCCTTGTCGCTGTAATCGCAGCTCAAACTAATCCGTCACCCGCAGCCGCACCGTTCGCACGAAGTAGTTGCCAAGCATCCCCTCTTTGGCGTTACCCTTGACCGACTCCCCCTTCGTCAGCATGACCTGAAGGTCGAGTTCGGCATCGCGCGCGGCGTCCGTCGGACGCACTGCCAACGGCAGCGCGGTGACATTCGCTTTCTCAAAACCCTTCGCGGCATCGCCCACGCGGCGGCAGGACATCGGCAGGTTCACTTCCCAGCCCGGCGCGAACTTCGAGAGCGATGATTTCTTCAGGGTCGTCGGGTCCACAAAAAGCCAGGCGTTGCGGTAGGGCGCCGGCGCAGCATCCTTTTTCGGCCATCCAATGACGGTCATCACCGTTTTAGTCTCATTCCGTTTCGCCTCGATGAGGAAACTTCCATCCGCTTGCTTCAGAGAGTTTCCTCTCTCTTTGTCCACCACGTCAATGATGACCTTCGCCTCGTCTGTCCACGGTCCGTTGTTGGCATGGCAGGTGAGACAGTTCGGCGCGGAGCCAGTGATACCGACGGCGGGCGGATAGGCCCGCGCGGCAGCCACCACCAGGGTCAATAGCGCTAACGTGATACCGGACAACTGAACACGAGCATTCCTTGCCGCGAGCGCGATTACTGCCACGGCCGCGAATCTCCATCCAACCTTTCCTGTCTTTCTTCCTATGTGCACTGCACCTTCCTCCTGGTTCTTTCAAATGGCAGACCCTCAGCCTCCGCGATCCCCTTGCGGGCAAACCAACGTGATGCTAAAATCGCTTCGGAGGTGGTCGCATGATGAACGAAACGCACAAAGCCGAGCGCATTCACGATATCGAGAAGCGGCTCCCAAATGAGTGCCTGGCTATCATTGTCACCAAAACCGACCGATATGGCGACCCGATGGAGGGAGTCCTGTTCCACCACAGTCCCAACCGTCAAGAGGTGTGGCAACGCATTCGAGGTCACGCGGAAGATATTCTGGTTACTTATACCTTCGAGTGGCCGGAAGGCATGGAGGTGTGTCTGATTGGCGACATTCCACTTTGATCCCACCGCGAACCTCATCCGTGTAACGGCGACCATTTCCGGACAAACCATCACTCGTGTCAGTCTGGCAATAGACACCGGCTCCAGCATGACGGTTCTGAGCCGCGACGCGGCCTTTGACGTGGGGCTGGATCCAGACAATGCGACACAACAGGCGACCGTCACCACCCTGAGCCGGGCGGAAACCGTCCCCTTGTTCACTCTTGCTCGCATGAACGTAAGGGGACACTCAACGGACAACCTTGGTATACTATGCAAGGACTTGCCGCTTCCCCTGCAAATGCAAGTGGACGGTCTTCTCGGTCTCAACTTCCTCCGCCATTTCAAACTATTCATCAACTTCCCCAAAGGCGTCTTGGTGCTGCAAGAAAAGAACCCTCGTCACTGCCTCCACTGGCTCTCCCAGATTCTTGAAATCGCACAAGCCCATCGGTGACCGTTTCTTCATCCCTCGTCCTTCAACAGCCAACCTCTCCACAGTCTCACCAATGC
>JACQGJ010000189.1 GCA_016199605.1 Armatimonadota bacterium
ATCCCTGACCGTTTCCTCGATGCTGTGGCAGACCTCCGGCTTGGTGACGAACGTTTCAGAAAAGGCAACCGCGCGTCCAGGATAGGTTCCGTATTGCAGCAGTTCCGGGTCCTGGTTTTCCGCGTCCCGATCACCGACCCGATCAAACACCTTCGAGACGACGAATCCCGGCACCGGCTGGATAGCCAACTTGCGATAGTTACCCACATCGCAGGCGTAGGAATGAATGGACTGGCGCGTAGGCGCGTCTGTACTGTAAGACATCAGCACCAGTGGATCCACCTCGGCTAAGAACGGGGCGTACCAGTAGGCGTGCGAGTCACAGCGCACGATCGCGAGACGACGTTTTGTTTCTTCCATTGTTTGACTCCTTTAGTCTTCCAGATAGGGCTGTACCTCGATGAAGTTGTGCATCAGTTCCTGCCCGATAGGCCCGCCCGGTTTGGCCGGCTTGGACCATTCGCCCATGTTGAGCTGCAGCCCCCACTCGTCGGGCCAGCCTGTTCTGTCATCGCCAACCCAGTCGGAGAGGGTCAGTGTCGCGGTCTCCGCCCCGGCCCTGAACACCAGGAAGTAATAGGTGCTCCACAAAGGGTTCTCGCCCGGTTTGAATTTCCCGTGCGAGATAATGCTGCCGTAAGTCTCCTGAAAAGACTTGTAAGGGACCAATCCGGCGTTGTCAATCTGTATCCCGACTTGATGCTTTTCTTTGACCGACTTCTCCTGAATGAGTTCCTGGTAGTCTGCCACCAACAGCTTCAGCGAATACAGCCTTCCCGGTTTGAGATTCCTGATTTGCTGCGAGAAGCGGTTCGGCCCTTTTGCGCTGCGTTTGGTCCACAGGAAAGTGTCGCCCGCTGTCTCTCCGTTGTACCTGCCCTGAAGCGCTCCGTACCCGGCCATGCTTTTCGTCCCCATGCTCCCTTCCTCGGCAGGAGCCAGGGTCCACCCCGTTGCGCCTTCGGCGAAATCGGCATTTTTTATGTGGGGCAACTCATAGGGGTCAGTGGAGAGCATCTCCTTCCTGCCCTCGATGCAGTAGTGCCGGAAAAGCCTGGCGCTCCAACGGAGAATCTCGTCGTCGGCATACGCGGAATGGTAACACATGAGGCCGTACAGGTCCTTGAACACGGGGTCGTTCGCGATGAGGTTGAACTGCATGTCCAGATAGACTTTGTAATTCGCCCCCGGATAGTTGTTCAGGGACTCGGGAGGCGCGGACATGTAGCCGAGATTCATGATCATGTGCTTCTGGGCGTCCGGAAGCTGCCGGTGCATAGTCATGACGTATATCAGGTCGTCTTTCAGGTATTTCCTTGCAGCGGCCTCCGTGGGCTGCTCGGGAAGGTAGCGGTCCTCCGTATACTTGGACCCGAAGTTGTTGAGTTCCTGAACGAAGCGGATGCTCGGTTTGCTCAGATACATGACGTTGCAGTATGGGTAGAGAACCTTGCCCTTAAGTCGGGGGTCCCCGAAGAGCCTCCGAACGGCCTCGGTCATGGCGGGATATTCCTTCTCGTTAGTGCCGTAGCCGTCCAACTCATCGAACATGATTCCGTCGCGGTCCGCGCGCCGGAAACCGTCGGCTTGCGACCAGACCGTGTAGACGTTGTCTGCAGTGACCGGCTTGCCGAGCGCCTCAACCTCATAGGTGCTCACGTGAGTGAGCACTTTCTTTCCCTGCGCCCTCCATCGTTGCACGTCCATGCTCTTGTCTTCATGCCTCTCGAGAACCACGTTGACATTCGCCGGGAGACCGATGGATTGAAGGTGTTCCCAGGTATAGGGGTTGTGCGTGCCGGGGACCTGCCGCACCCAGTAGCCGACTTCGGAATAGATGATCTCGGGAATGGCCCGAACGACGAGGCCCTGCAAGGTGGCGCCCTTGTCGCCATAGACGTTGAGCACATGCTTCCCGGCGGTTAGGTGCCGCATGGTTTCAAGGATTGAGTATGCTCCGGGACGGTCGGTCGTGACCGCTCCTTGCGGCGCGCGGTCGGCGCGACCATGTACGATCACTGCCGCATCGCGGTTCTCGGAGTCGAGAATCAGGTGCGCGTTCGCCCCCTCCGGCGTGGCCGCATTGGAGGAAATGAAAACCCAACCCTCCCTTGGGTTTGTGAACGCATAGCGGGCATGCGGTGTTGCCACCGGCTTCGAGACTTCGAGCAGTTCGGTCACCAGATTGTTAAGAGCTTTGACCTCCGCGCCGGCCCGGTGAGACACCAGAACTGCCACGAGCAGTCCCATACAGCCACGAGCCAACGATAGAGGGCCGTTTCCCTTGCTCATTGCTTTCCTGCCTTGTCCATCTCAATGCGCTATCTTCTGCTCAGTCTCCCAGATATGGCTGTACCTCGATGAAGTTGTGCATCAGTTCCTGCCCGATGGGCCCGCCGGGGTCCGTATCACTCGCCCAGTCGGATATCGTCAACATTGCCTCTTCACCTCGGGCCCGGAAGACGAGGAAGCGGTAGGTTACCGGGAGATTGTTGTCCCGGGTGAATCCCTTGCCGGTGTGGCCGGCCCGGCCGCTTGCAAAGGTGTTCTCAAAGGACTTGGAAGGAATCAGATCAACGCCCTCTATCCCAAGGGTCATCTCACGTTTCGCTTCAACAGCTTCAAAAGGCGGAACACCGTTTCCCAGGAGGAA
>JACQGJ010000190.1 GCA_016199605.1 Armatimonadota bacterium
CTCCAGGACTTCCACGACTGCGCGATGCTGGGGCGGCACGCCGACGCAAGTCGTTCGGGATTGCAGCCGAGGGAACGGACATAGTGCGGGATCTGCGAAACAGGGGGATCCCTGGAGGGGCGAGCCCCATCTGTCCTCATTGAAGGTTGGAGGATATCAAGCCGTCACAGAGGCTTTTTGAGGGGGAAAATCGACGCTTACATGCCGAACAGGTGCGGGCAATGAGGCCATTGTGTCGCCCGTCTCGAAAATCCTCTCGGCAACTTTTCCCAGGGCCACGGCAGTAGGTCCAGCGTACTCCTCTTCCCCGCAAGTTGGGCAGCGCAGGCAAGGAACTTCGGCAAAACACACAGCAATGCCGTTACGCTCCAGAGTGAGCGTACCAGTGGCTGCCGTCAGCGCTTCACCACAAACGAGGCATAGTGCGGTCGTCTTTTCTGGCATGATCGTTGTCACTACGGTTTTCGAATACGGTCGGACATCCACTGATCCCTTTGAGGGATGTAGCAGGTCTTGGCGCGCACCCCGCTCCCAACCTCGAAATTCACTGCTACGTGGACGGGCAGGTTGTCGGCTTCAGTGTACCCCAACATGAGGCACTCCTGTCGGTCTGGTCGGTAGTCCTCTATCACTTCGCCCGATTGCATCACCGCGCCAATGCCCTGCGGTAGAAGTCCGTCTTTCAAGCCTTCAGTGATTGCGTGACGCGTAATACGGAAGTTACCCGCTACGACGGCCCGGCGAATCTCCTGGGCCAGCAGTGTCCGTGCCGTGTTTGTCATACACCGGCAGCATTCTATCGTTTGCCGTGGCGGCTGTCAAACGGCATGGATTTGTGGTTTGCATAATCCAAAGTGAGGTTTGCCTGTCGTAGTGAACGGTCGCCGTGCCGTTTATCGTAGCGGGAGAGAACGCCACGGCGAGCGTTCACTACAATGGACGCGAGGGGTTGACATCAGAATAGATAATGCACACGGATTTGTGTGTCATGACTGCACGCGCATTGCTCCCCTTCCTCCCGGATGATATACTTTGCCGCAGGTGATTAGGATGGCCGAGAAGTTCCGCTACCGGGTGGACAACCGCAAGACGATCTTCACCCATACTCTCGAAGAAGCGCGAGAATATGCCCTTGCGCATCAACCCGCTGTGATCCTGGAACGGGTGGAGAATGAGGGGCAATTTCGACGGGAGTTACGCATCCTCTGGTGTGAAGTGGAGCGATATGAACTCATGCCTGGCATTCGCGTGAAAGCAATTGCATGAACCAGCAGCATCGCCTCATTGAGCAGGTTCTCTTCGACGAGCTACCGAAGGTGATCGAAGCATGTGAGCAATGCGGGGTGGACTACGTGCTGGTCGGAGCATTGGCGGTTCGCCCCTACCTGACTCGTTTTGCGCGGTTGACGAGAGACCTCGACATCGTCGTCCGGGCTGCTGAACGGGAGAAGGTGTTATCCGCACTCACACTCTTGGGCTACCACGTACAACGAGCGCCCGGTTGGGCTGCCGCCACCAAACAGATCGGTCACGTGGAATTCATCGTTGACATCATGGATGACACCATTTGTGAACCGGCAACCAACCAGAAATACCAGGTCCAGGTGGCCAGCGTCACGATGGCGACAAAGATACAGCCCGTCTTTGAGGAGTTCGCCTCACGGGCATGCATGGCTCCCATTCTTCCGTTGGAGGATGCAGTCATCCTCAAACTCCTCTCCGGCAGGGATAAGGACCTGATTGACCACACCGCTCTGCTGCTCGAAGCTTTCAGGAAGATTGACTTGAAGTCACTGCACGAGAAGATCACGACGGCGCGGCTTCAGATGGCGATGAGCATGGCCGTGGCGGAATGGCGCAACGCGCTGGAGAGTGGAGAACTGGGTTATCTATGGGAAGTCACCTACGACCAGCCGCTGACCCGTCGGCAGGTCGCGAGTTTGCTGGGGAAGATTGATCAACTGGTTCCTGAATGAGGAGACAGGGGGTTTCTGGAAGATGGACAACTCCTTAGTCAGTGTGGCTGTCTTTGGGGGCCTCTACGCCCTGCTGTTTTGGGCCACGTCGCGGGTCTTTTACATCCGACACTGGACGAAGCCCAACTGGCGTGGACAGCAGATTCCGGCCTGCATGGGTTCTGTGTGGCTCCTGATCTGGGTGCTCACATGGACCAGCACTTGCTTTCTCTTCAACAATCCCACGTTGTGCGTAGCGGTTTTGGGATTCGGCGTATTGGGTCTCGTCGACGACCTGTGGGGAAACCGCGGAACAGGAGGGCTTGCCGGTCATTTCTCGGAGTTTGTCCACAACCGTCGTGTGACCACAGGAGCGGTCAAGGCAATTGGTGGAATCGCGGTGGGATTTCTCACAGCCCATCTATTGTCGTTGGGCCAAAATACTCCTATCGCCTCGGTGCTTACGTGGACGGTTCTCATTGCGCTATGTGCCAACGCCATCAACCTCTTGGATTGTCGCCCCGGCCGCGCGATTAAAGGAGCTTCGCTGCTGCTGTTGGCGGTGTACGCCGTATCCAGATGGCTCCCCTCGGTTGAGCTACAGAATTGGTGGCTGCAGAATTCTGCAACAGGGCCCATGGGTTTTGCCGGGGAAGGGGATCCCATATTGGAGATGGTATTCCTTCCGATCGTCGTCTACTCATTCCTCGACTTCCGCTCCAAGGCCATGATGGGGGATGTCGGCTCGAACGCGCTTGGTGCGTTGGTGGGGTGGTATGCGATGGTCACACTGTCGCTGCCGGGGCAGGCGATTCTTGTGGCGCTGCTGCTCGCCTTCCATCTCTGGACCGAGAAGCACTCCCTCACCGAGTTCCTTGCTCGCCATCCGGTGCTCGACTGGCTGGATCGGGTGGGAACCAGTCGACCGAAGGCCGAAGGAGGATAGGCTGGTATACTCGTTAGGGTTGAAAACACCCCCTTGTTGTGCGACCGTTGGACGCCTGCCGCCAGGGCAGGCGTCCAACTGTCTCACAACAAGGTGGTGTTTTCAACCCTAACGAGTATAGCTC
>JACQGJ010000191.1 GCA_016199605.1 Armatimonadota bacterium
GCGGTGGACACCGACCTCGGCAAGGCGGAGGAGGCGGTCCGCGTTGCGCTGAAGACCGTTCCCGAGGTGGTTCAGGACCCGGCGCCGGAAGTGCTGGTCAAAAAGCTCGGCGACTTCACCATCGACTTTGAGATCCGCATCTGGACGCCCGCGCCGCAGTCGGAGATGCTGCGCGTCAACTCCGAAGCCACTTGCGCGGTGAAGGAGGCTTTCGACAGCCTCGGCATCGACATGCCTTTCCCGACCCAGGTGATGTATGTGCACAGAGAGGCGGTCACACGGAATGACGAAGAAATCCCTCCTGGAGCAGATTGACAAGGATGAAACGGAACTGCGGGAAGCCTTGCAGGACGCCGGGAACCCAAAAGCTCCCAAAGGGGCGGTCGACTGGCGGATTGCTTTCGCAGAGGTGTTCCAAGGGTCGGAGGAAGAACACGGATTTGACATCTTCCTCGCCAACCCGCCCTATGTCCGGCAGGAACTCCTCGGACGGGAGTACAAAGAAAAGGCGCTCAAGCCTGTCTTCCCCGAAGTCTACACCGGCACGTGTGATCTATACATCTACTTCTACGCCCGCGCCCACCAGTTGCTGCGGCAGAACGGTGTCGCCTGTTTCATCTCCTCCAACAAGTGGCTGCGCGCTGCCTACGGTGAGAAGTTGCGGCAACACCTGCTCGACAGCCAGGCGTTTCATCTCGTGGTGGATTTCGGCGAGTTGCCCGTCTTCGGCGTCGCCACCTTCCCCGCGATCTTCCTCTGGCAAAAGGAACCGCGTGGCGACACAGCGACGTCGTGGGCAGTCGTGAAAGACCTGGAGGGCTGCTACAACGAAGGCATCCGCGAATACGTGACGCGCATCGGCCAAACCCTCCCCGGCTCGCAGTTCGGGACAGGCAAGGCCCGACTTGCTGTTCCCGCCGCCGCCGACCGGAGGGCGAAGATGGAAGCGAGTGGGGCGAGGCTGGAAGAGCTGGTGAATGGGAAAGTTTTTCGTGGTGTCGTAACGGGCCTCAATGAGGCGTTCATCATTGACCGAGTAACGCGTGACCGACTCATGATGGATAACTCAACATGCGCTGAGATCATCAAACCATTTCTCAGAGGGGATGACGTACGCCGGTATGAGTTCAGCTTTCGTGACTCCTACCTTATCTTCCTTCGGCATGGCGCAAATATCCGCCGTTATCCTTCGATACTCAAGCACCTCACGCACTTCCGACCAGACCTGACAGCGAAGAAGCTTCCCACAGATGAGGTCGGTCGCAAGCCCGGAGATTACGCGTGGTACGAGATCCAGGACGCGATCGCCTACTTCGAGCTTTTCGAGAGCACGAAAATCCTCTACCCGGAAATCGGCAAAGAAGCACGATTCGTCATGGACTTCGATGGTCACTATCCTGCTGACACTGCGCACATCATTTCCAGCAACGACTGGTATCTGCTCGGTGTGCTGAACTCAGCGTTGGCATTCGAGTATCTCAAAGGCACGTGCTCCGTGCTCGGTGATGAGGACAAGGCAGGCCGGTTGCGCTTCAAGCCTGTCTACATGGAAACCCTCCCCATTCCCGACGCGTCCACGCGAGACCGGGAGGCGGTGGCGGGGCTGGCGCAGGAGGCGCAGCGGCTGCACACCGAGCGCCGCCAGCGGGTGGAGCAATTCCTCCGCGATCTCGGCACCACCCCCGCCGAATCCAGCAGCCGCAACCCGCTGGAGCAACCGTGGAAGCTGACGCCGGAGGAATTTACCCGCCGCGCCCACAAGCACGGCACCCCGGACCTCCGCCTCTTCACCACCACCCGCGACGAAACCGCCGCGTTGACGGAGGAGATTGCGAAGGTGGAGCGGGAGATTGATGAAAGGGTAGCGGGGTTGTATGGAGTGGAGTTGACCGAATCTGAAACGAGGTGACAATAGAGTGAACAATGAACCATGTCCAATCTGTGATCGCGCAGTAGAGGCTGTGTCGTATATCGGCGACAGAGACAGTTACCGCATGGGATGCGCCGCGTGCGGAACCTATGTCATCAGCATGGAGGCACGAGACGACCTGCCGGGAACTCTGACAAAGGAACAGAAGTACGTATTGTCCGGCGTTGTCCGCGATGCGAGTGAGCAAGGTAACGAGCTTACAGTGCTGAACTCCAACGTACAGCAGATTCTGGATTCGGCAACTATACCGCACGACCCGCTGGAGGCGATGGATCGTGTCCTTATGCACGTCCAGCGCCACGCGTCGACAGCCGCCACTCAAGTCATCATAACTTCCTCAGCCGACTATCCGTTAGCGTTTGCTCGCGGACCGGAGGAGTTTCACTGCCTACTGCAGAATTGCTTTGAGCTTGGGTACCTGGAGAAGCACCTTCGCCCCGAGGACGAAGGAAGGCAGGTTCACGTCCGTATTGGGTGTGAAGGATGGAAGCGATTAAGAACCCTCAGTGAAATGGCGGCCAATTCCCATCAAGTTGAGGAATCGAAACAAACAGAAGATGCTCACAGAACGATCAATCAAGACTTGGGGGAGGTACGGCAACACGCATACATCCTTTTCATGGACATACCAGGATATTCAAAACTGAATGATGACGCGATGTTGTCCTCGGTTCATAAGCTCTACGATGTCGTTCAAGAAAGTATCAAGTCTGCCAATGTGGTCGAGAAGAATTTCCATCAGCTCCCAACCGGCGACGGGATGTGTTTGTGCTTCTTTGCGGACCAGATCGTGAACTTAGAAACCGCACTGCAAGTAGCTATTGGCATTGCACAAGGTATCAATGCACTCCCGGACAACACCGTCCTTTCGAAGAAGAACGTCCGGCTAGGGCTTCATCAAGGCGAAGTGTTTCGAACCAAACTCTTCAACCGCGAGAATGTTGCTGGCGATGCGATTAACACTGCTCAACGAGTAATGGATTTCGGAGACGGGAAACACATTCTCCTGTCTGAACTGACAGGAGACAGCCTTTTTAGGCTCAGCAAGTATCAATCTGTTCTTCGAGAGGTGCCGCACGTCCATTGGGACAAGCACCAAAAAGAATACAAAGTCTACTCGTACTATGATGGAAAGATCGGCGACCCAACCTGGCCATCACGCGGTTTGCGACCCGCTGATGACGAGGTAATGCATGGAACCGTGTCGGGGGCTGCCTGGCAAGCTCGAAGCCCGGAATGGTTCGCAGTCGACGCGGGTCCGTTCGAGTCGGCAATAGCGTTCACTAAACATGGTTGCTGGCCAAAGGAGGTAACGGTGGACTCTGTAGTGAGTAATCCGACGGCTCCGCATGAGTGGCGGGTTGGAGTTGAGTTCCGCACCGCTCACAACAACAACTCCACGCGCCTACAGTTCCACATTGCCCCCCGATTGTCAGACTGCAAGCTATACGGATTCAAGGGCGACACCGGTGGCAAGTCTCCGACCTTCACGAATCTGTCACCTCCACCTCCTACGCACGATAGGATGCACAAGCTCCGCGCAGTCTTCGACGGTAGCGCGGCTCGCTGCTATGTTGATGATGTACTGTTTTTTGAGGAGGAGTTTGACACTCCTGAGGATAGGCTGGCGGCCGTGGCTCTCATGGCGTGGGGACCTTCGTTCTCGGCTGAGTTCCGTAACCTCCGAATCGAGTGGAAGCCACGATCGTGAGGGCTCAAGAACACCGGTGGCGGGAACTATGATGGAAGGCTGAGACTCCGTCCCCGCCGAGTTTTAGCCTCGCAAGGCCCTACGGGAACGGAACAAGGCTGGGACGGAGACTCAGCCCTACTCTCCCGCACCGTCCGCGAAGGAACCGCTGCACTCACGGAGGAGATTGTGAAGGTGGAGCCGGAGTCTGCCAAGCGATGCAGGGGAAGCCCATCCAACGCGATTTGGTTGACGTAAGCGCGTGTGTTAGAATTACCCCGCAATTTGGATCAGTGGGTTCCTGAGGAGATTCTGCGTGGGTGCATTTTCCAGTACAGTTATCTTGGGTTTATTGTCCGACTCCAGCCAGCCGATGAGCCGCATCCGTTTGATGAAGCTGCTTTTCCTGCTGAGGCAGGAGAGCAGCGTTCGCCAACATGGAGCATTCTACGATTTCCTCCCCTACAAGTATGGGCCGTATTCGTTTGCTGCGGACCGGGAGTTGCGAGGGCTTGTCGAGTCGGGGTTTGTCATGGGAGAGAAACCTATGCTTTCCGACGCGAAGCGTGGTGAGGCAGTGCAGGCGTATTGTCGGTTGTCGGCGGGCATCCGCGTACAGGTGTCCAACCTCGTTCGCTGCTACTCAGCCATGACCGACAATGGCTTGGTAGACGACGTTTATGTGCGTTACCCCCACTACGCGGTCTTGAGTGAACGCAACGGGCCGCCGCGACCTCGCGAGTTCGCGCAGCCTGCCGTATACACGATGGGCTACGAAGGCGTGAGTGTGGATGCGTTTCTCAATGCTCTCATCCGACACGGCGTTGCCCGACTGGTGGACGTGAGGAACAATCCGATGTCGCGACGATACGGCTTTGCAAAAAAGACGCTCTCCGGTTTGTGTGAGAAAATCGGCGTTGAGTATATGCACCTTCCCGCGTTGGGTATCCCTTCAAGTGAGCGACAATCGCTGTCTGACTACGCGTCGTATCAGGAACTGCTGGATCGTTACGAAAAAGAGATGCTTCCGCAGCAGGCAGGCGCAAGCGCCGATGCTGCGAATCTGACGAAAGAGAAGGCGACTGTCCTTGTATGCTTCGAGGCGGACGTGCGGTGCTGTCATCGTGGGCGGCTGGCTTCCCGGATTGCAGAATTGACCGGCCTGCCGATTCATCACCTGGAAGCTCGCGGTGGCTGAAAAGCAGAAAGTCCTCATCACGGTGAAGACCTATCCACTGCCTTCGGAGAAATACCTCGAACTGGTCTGCACCGCGGGGATGTTGGAGGATGGCAGCTTCATCCGGCTCTATCCGGTTGACTACCGATACCAGCCAATCTGGCGATGGTACAAGAAGTACCAGTGGATCGAAGTGGAGGTCGAGAAGCACGACAAGGACCCTCGGAAAGAAAGCTACCGTCCCAAAGTCGAGACCATTCAAGTGTTGGGGAAACCACTGGACACGGCCAATTGCTGGGCAGCCCGCAAAGCCATCGTCCTCAAGCAGCAACCTACCTCGATGGAGACACTCCGAGAGTTACAGGAGAGGGACGGCACCAGCCTCGGGCTCGTCAAACCCCGAGAGGTAACCGACCTCATTATTGAGCCTGACTCCGAAGAATGGAAGCTTAAGTGGAAAGCCGATATCGAACAGCTTCGCCTGTTCGGACCGGATCGCAAGCCTCTGGAGAAAGTGCCCTTCAAGTTCAGGTATCGCTTCACGTGCGAGGATGAGCGGTGCCGAGGACACACGATGATGATCGAGGATTGGGAGGTCGGCGAACTGTATCTGAAGGAACTGAAGCGCTGCGGCAACCCAAAAGCTGCCGCCGAAAGCGTGCGAGAGAAGTTCCTGGGAGAGTTGTGCGGGCCTGGCAAGGACACGCATTTCTATGTGGGGACGGTCTTGAGGTATCCGAAATCATGGATCGTGCTCGGCGTGTTCTGGCCGCCAAAGGTAGGCACACCCAAAGGGAAGACTGACGTGAAGGAGCCATCACTTTCGCTTTTTGAGACATAAGCGGCGTCAGCGGGTGGAGCAATTCCTCCGTGACCTCGGAACCTCCCCCGCCGAATCCAGCAGCCGCAACCCGCTGGAGCAGCCGTGGACGCTGACGCCCGACGAATTCACCAAGCGCGCCAGCAAGCACGGCACTCCCGACCTCCGCCTCTTCACCACCGTCCGTGACGAAACCGCCGCCCTGACGGAGGAAATTGTGAAGGTCGAGCGGGAGATTGACGAACGCGTGGCGGCACTTTACGGATTAGACTTACCGCCCGCCAGTCGTTAAGTTCCTCCCTGAGCGGGCGAGGCTCCTCCCCGGGAGTGTCGGGCTTCTCCTCGCGAGACCGATGCTCCTCCTTGAGTTGACGACCTTCCTCCTTGGGCGACCAAGGTTCCTCCATGGGCTAACGAGGCTCCTCCTCGGGCGACTGATGCTCCTCCTTTAGCTAACGAGGCTCCTCCCCGGTCGTGCGAGGCAGCCTCTTCCCGTGCGGGAGGAGCTTGTCCCAGACGGGGAGGTGCTTCGACTGGCCAAGGAGGAATCTCCGATGCGCGCGGAGGAAAAGTGAGGCCATCAGGAGGGACTACAGAGCTTCCGGAAGGGAGGTGAAGTGCCGTGTCTATTTGGTCCACGAGCGGGAGCAGGAGCGTCTCGCCCGTGGGAGGTCATGGGCAGGATGTCCATGCCACTTCCTCGCCGTCCGCGACGAAACCGCCGAGTTGGCGGAGGCAATTGCGAAAGCGGAACGGGAGATTGATGAGCGCGTGGTCGAATTACACGCTACAGACTTGCATGATGGTAGTTAAGCGAGCGCAACCGCTGGCCAACCGAGGGAAGAACCATGGCGTCTAACCAGGCAACACCTTGTATTCTTGAGTCGGTTGGGGCCTGCTTATCGAGGACAATTCCGGTGAAACGATAGGCTGGCTTGTCGGTTTTGAAATACTGGTGAACCGTTCCGGCAGGACCGAGGGTCGCATTGGCATTTCACTCGTAGCAGGAACGATGATATCCTCTTTTCCTGAAGTATCGTTCGGGTTGTTTGTGAACATGGAGAGATTCACCTCAATTCAAACAGCGCGAGATGCGTTTCAGTTCGCGTTATTCCGTTACCCACCCTTGACGACGGAAGTTCGGGAAAGCGTGAACAATCCCGTCGGGGGCTTTTTGCCCAATCAACTCGTAATCCACACTGAGAACATCCGTCCGGCAAAGGCTCTCGACGAAAGCAAGTTTGGCTGTCGTCAACCCAGAGACCTTTGTCTCCCCCGGCTGCAAGCTCGGGAACTCAGCCACAAACTCCATCGCCGGTTGAAAGGGTTCTTCCATCTTGATTTCGTATTCATCAGGCGACTGGCTTTTCCGGGGGAATCCTACTATCCAGTCGAGCCGGGGTTCAGATTCCAATAGCAATGTAACAGGTCGAACTTTGCAAGGTCAACAGCAACCCCAACTTCTTCTGGGAGGTTGTCAATTCTCCCCCCTGGGCAGCAAGCGGGAATTTTTCCGGGACCTCGGCACCTCCCCCGCCGAATCCAGCAGCCGCAACCCGCTGGAACAACCGTGGACGCTGACGCCGGAGGAATTCACCAAACGCGCCCACAAGCACGGCACCCCCAATCTGCGCCTCTTCACCACCGTCCGTGACGAAACCGCCGCGTTGACGGAGGAGATTGCGAAGGTCGGGCGGGAGATGCGGACTCATAGAGTCCGAGACGAGCGGGTTGCGGGGTTGTATGGGGTAACTCCGGGTCTGTCGCTGGGTTGATCTTGCGGGCCGAGTGTTGTTACAATAGCGGCAGGTTGAAGTACCATACGGAATCTCAGAGGAGGGAAGCAGAACATGGCTGAGAAAACGTCAGGCAGCCTTGGACCGGTGCGAGAAGATTTCCAGAAATCCTTCACACACCAGGGAGTGAAGCCCTAGGGCAACCCGCCTTCGACACGCCCCACGCAGCCGCCGACAACAGGGAGCGCTTCACAACGCCCAGTCCAACCGGCGACGGGTTCGGGCACCGGAAAGAAGTGATAGCCAATGGACTTCACGCAGGTCTTCCGGGTGCTCGCATACGTGATTCCTGGTTTCATCGGGTACCAAATTGTACCGCGGTGCGTATCCGGTAAAGAGAGTTTCTGACACCGTAGTCGTCCTGTGGAGCCTGATCCATACGCTGATTATCCTTGTCGCTTTTGGTTTTCTGAGTTGGCTCTTCAACATTCACCGCCTCAACTTCTTCGCTCGTCCTCCCAACTCTCGGCTGGAAATCGGCCGCTCTCCTCATCGTCAGTGGTTTCCTCTACGGCGGCCTTCTGTCGGGACTCCACTGGCTCCGGCAGAGATCAAACTTGTGGACGCCTGACCCTCTTTCCATCTGGGCGAAGATCAACCTGCAAAACGAAGGCTACTGGGCGCTGGTTCGCTTGAAGGAGAACGGGGTCTTCTATCTGGGTTGGATTTCCGACTACACCTTCGACACCGATTCCCCGGACCAGGACTTCCTGCTTCGAGACGCACGGTGCGTGGATGAGAACCTACAGGTCAAGTACTTCGTCGCGGCCCTGGGCGTTTATCTCAACACACGAGACGTCCAGGCGATTGAATACATTCATGCAGACGAATAACTGCCTGTGGCCGATGTCCCTCCCGGCGCCCGCATTGGATGCTGAGACCGCCATTCTCGGCACCGCCCCGCCGAATCCAGCAGCCGCAACCCGCTGGAGCAACCGTGGAAGCTGACACCGGAGGAACTTACCCGCCGCTTAATATACTCGTCACCGTTGACAATCCACCTTTTCTCGGGATGAAAGTGCCAACGGGAGGGTGAGGCTCCCGCCGAACGCCTGGCTCAGCTCGTGCCCCAGGGGCACGCGGAGCTTCGCCCGCCCGCGCACTGCCGTAGCTCAAACAGTGCGTTTTCAACGGTGACGAGTATATCTGGGACGCGTGGGTGCCCCTTTGCCCTCTGTTATTTCAAGCCGTCAGACGCCCGGCAGCTCCCTTGAGGGATTGCGCGACGAAGCGTGACGTGTTAAAGTCCGAAGGCGTCATTAGAACCCCTGAAAGGAGAGTGGGATGTCATTCAACGGAGCCTGCATGAACCTGGGCAACATCATGAAGGTATCGAACGCGGTCACCAGGTCAATCACCGCAGAGAATGTTTACGGAGAAAAGGGAAGGGGTGGAAGGGCGGAGGTTAGCGACACCCCGCAGCCGGAAGTCGTGAAGATCGGGCAACGATGGGACGGCCCGAATTCCTGCGCGAGAGATCTCGGATTGAAGTGGAAAGTCCGGCCGTGCATCACTGTGCCAGCGGGGACGACGACGACTCTCATGGACGTGGACGGACCCGGAGTCATTCAGCATGTCTGGATCACCGTTGCCGATCGATTCTATCGTGACCTGATTCTGCGAATCCATTGGGATGAAGAAGAATCCCCCAGCGTTGAAGTGCCCGTTGGGGATTTCTTCTGTAACGGTTGGAAGACTCGCGTGAACATCCTGGCGCTACCGATCAATGTGAACTCCTCCGGCGGGTTCAACTGCTACTTTCCGATGCCGTTTCGCAAACATGTAAAGATGACCGTCGAGAACCGAGCCCCGGAGGACGTCGGTGGGTTCTTCTATGCGATCAACTATACCCTCACCGAGATTGAGCCTGAGGACGCTTACTTCCACGCACAGTTTCGCCGGACTAATCCCCTGACGTACGGAGAAGACTACGTGATCCTCGACGACGTGAAAGGCAAAGGGCAGTACGTCGGCACCTATATGGCATGGCAGCAGAACAACCTGGGCTGGTGGGGTGAGGGCGAGATCAAAGCCTTTCTCGACGGCGACACGGAGTTCCCAACGATTTGCGGAACCGGTACGGAGGATTACTTCGGAGGAGCCTGGGGGTTCGGGAGCAACTTTACCGCGCCCTATCTGGGATACCCGTTCGGATCGTGTGACGGAAAGCCCGGCAACCGACACGGGCTCTATCGGTTCCACATCATGGACCCTCTCCGGTTTGAGGCCGACCTTAAAGTAACCATGCAGGCCATCGGCTGGCGAAGTGAGGGGCGTTACCTGCCGCTGCAGGACGACATTTCCTCGATCGCTTATTGGTACCAGACCGAGCCCCATGGGGCCTTCCCACAGCTTGGTGACCGTGACGCTCTGGAGGTGATCTGACGTGCTATCCCCCACAAAAGAGAAGAAGACATCGATTGCTCGCCTAAGTGGCCCCTGCATGAGAAGCATGCTCCTGGTGGTTCTCTCGGTTTCCCTCTCGTCACTGTTCAGGTGCGCGGCCGCGCCACTGCTCGCCACAGACGCGCGACTGGCCATTGCCGGAGACTCCATCACCGAGCAAAAGCTCTACAGCAAGTTCATGGAGACGTACCTGCTTGCTTGTGCCGGACGACGCGACCTGCACGTGTTTCAGTATGGTTGGGGTGGAGAGACCGCGGGAGGTTTTGCCGGCCGTCTGGAGAACGACCTCGCCGATTTCAAACCTACTGTTGTGACTCTCTGTTATGGGATGAACGACGGAGGTTACCGCCCCTTCGATGACAACGTAGGCGCGGGTTACTCCGGCAACATGCGGGCGATCCTCGGTAAGGTCACCGCGATGGGGATCACCTCTGTCGTTGTGGGTTCTCCCGGAGCGGTGGACACCAAGTTCTTCGCTAATCGTCCCTCCTTCGGAAATGCAAGCGCGGCGGCTGGCTACAACGACAGCCTGCGTCATTTGAGAGACCTCGATGAGAAACTGGCAACGGAGTTCAAACAGGCTTTTGCCGACGTACACTCGCCGTTGGTAGAGGCGATGGCGAAAGCCAAAGCGGCTCTTGGCGAGGAGTACGACGTCTGCGGTCGTGACGGAGTCCACCCCGGTCCCAATGGTCAACTCGTCATGGCGTATGCTTTCCTCAAGGCTCTCGGCTGCGATGGGAACATCGGCGAGATCACGGTGGACATGAAAGGCGGCGCGACCGCCACCGAGGGACACAAAGTCCTGAGCGCCTCGTTGGGGAAAGTGGAGTTGGAAAGTACCAGGTATCCTTTCTGTTTTGACCCCGATCCCAAAGCGTCGGGAAGCACGCGGAGCATCCTTCCTTTTCTCCCCTTCAATCAGGACTTGAACCGCCTGGTCCTGAAAGTGAAGAACCTGGAGGCGCCCAAGGCAAAGGTGACCTGGGGAGACGAGAGCAAGGAGTTCGCGCGCGATCAGTTAGAGGCAGGAATCAACCTTGCGTCGGAGTTCACCAAGACTCCCTTTGACTCGCAGTTCAAGAAGGTGCTGCAGGTGGTCGGCGCCAAGCAAGCCTTTGAGACAGGAATGATCAAGAGCATGGTCACTCACTTTCGCTGGTTGAATCAGGAATTCACGAACGATCCGGACATGCTTGAGTCGGTCCGAAGTGTGCGCCAGAAGCTCACGTCGCGGCACGATAAATGGAATGAAGATGTTCATGCCGCCGTGGTTCCGGTGAAGCACACCGTCACGATCGTCGCTGAGCCATAGGGAGGAACAATGCCACTTATCGACTTGCCCCTTGAGGAGCTACGTGCATATCAGGGACGCAACCCGCGTCCCTCGGACCATGGTGAATACTGGGATCAGGCGTTGACCGAGATGCGCGCGGTCGATCCCCAGGTGGAGCTGGTGCCCGCGGATTTCCGGGTTCCGGGAGTTGAGTGCTTTGACCTCTACTTCACGGGAGTTCGTCAGGCACGCGTTCACGCCAAGTATTTACGTCCGGCCAAGTCCGCGAACCCGCACCCGGCGATGGTTCAATTTCACGGTTACTCGGGGAGTTCAGGTGACTGGCACGACAAACTGAACTACGTTGCTCTCGGCTATTCCATCGCGGCTTTGGACTGTCGCGGTCAAGCGGGTCTATCCCAAGATACCGGAGGGGTTTCGGGCACCACTTTTCGAGGCCACATCATTCGCGGCTTGGAGGATGCCCCTCATGACCTCCTCTTTCGACACATCTTCCTGGATACGGCCCAACTCGCCGGGCTTGTCATGGAACTGCCGGAGGTGGATGGCAGCCGGGTTTGCGCCCTGGGCGGATCGCAAGGAGGAGGGCTGACGCTCGCGTGCGCGGCCCTCGAACCTCGAATCCGCAAGGCAGCGCCCATGTTTCCGTTTCTTTGCGACTATCAACGCGTGTGGGAGATGGACCTGGCGAAAGATGCGTACGAGGAGCTTCGGACCTACTTCCGCCAGTACGACCCGAAACACGAACGCGAGGAAGAGATCTTTGAGCGATTGGGGTACATCGACGTTCAGCACCTGGCAAAACGCATCCACGGCGAGGTCCTTCTTGGAGTGGGGTTGATGGATACTGTATGCCCCCCTTCCACGCAGTTCGCTGCCTATAACAAGATCACCTCCCCGAAGCGATTGCTGCTGTATCCTGACTTCGGGCATGAAGGTCTGCCCGGTTTCGGGGACCACGCGATGACCTTCTTCACGGAATGGTAGAGCGACCTTCGACAGATTGCACTATGAGACGATTGGCTTCCTGTCTGGCGATCCTTGTCAGCGTGGGTTGCCCTAACGCCGCCCGCGCCGCGGGTTCGGGCCCTCAACGCCGTCACGTGCCGGTCATCTACTGCACCGACTTGCTTCATCCCCCGGACGACCCCGATGACCACTTTGACCTCGCCGCACTATACGCGATGGACGAGTTGGACCTCAGGCTGATCGTGCTCGATCAGGGCGACAAGCAGCTTCAACGCCCTGGCGCCCTTCCCGTGTGGCAACTGAACCGGCTAACGGGTCGGAGTGTCCCTGCTGTGATCGGTCTTGGTCGTAGACTCAAGAGCCCAATCGATCCCGCCCTTGACCAGCCCGGAGAGTTCCAGAACGGAGTCGCAATGATCCTCCGAACGCTGCGCGATTCACCAGACCCGGTAATGATCGCTACCGTCGGCAGTGTGCGAGATGTGGTGGCTGCCTTCAACCGCGATCCCTCGTTGTTCCATAGGAAGGTGGGCAAACTTATGGCCTTCCTTGGCGACGCGTCCCATCCGACGTTCAGGGAATACAACGTCGATCTCGACCCGATGGCATACATCGGGCTCATGCGCTCCCGGCTTCCCATCTACTGGGTTCCTTGCTTCGATGGCGGGCCGTGGAAGAACGAGGGGCACGCTTCCTACTGGCGGGCCTCCCAGGGGGATTTGCTGGCGAAGGCCTCTGATGAGGTGCTCCAGTATTTCATCTACGCGTTGTGGAAGAAGCCGGGGGATCAGGCTTTCTTTCTCTCCACTCCTGTGGATCAGGAGAAGAAGCAGCAACTCTTTGCCGGAATGAGGAACCTGTGGGGGGCTGCTCTGCTGGGCACACTGTCGGGGCGACGAGTTGTTCTCGAGGGTGATAACTACCGATCCGTCACGAAAGAAAGCCCGGAAGCCAAGAGGCACGCCATGAGCGAGGACCTCTACGGTTTCTCGGCAGTAGACTTGTCAATCACAGATGACGGCGGGGTCCAATACGGCACGGCTCCGAACTCTCATCGGATGAGGCGATTTGAGGTCCGCAATCCGGCGAAGTATGCGCAAGGACTCACCGCGGCAACCGCGGCACTTCTGTCAAAAATCCGGATATCAACCCCTTACGGCCTGTGCAACTATCCGAGCGTGTCAATCAGCAACGGGATGGTGGACGCCACAATCGTTCTGCCCGACCGAATCAGCGGGTACTATCGTGGCTCGCGATTCGACTGGTCCGGAATGGTGGCTCAGATTGTGTATCA
>JACQGJ010000180.1 GCA_016199605.1 Armatimonadota bacterium
CGATCACGCTCCGCTCGATACAGTCTTCGCGGAGGAGGTAAGCGCCCTGCAGATTGAAGCAGTTCTCGCACCCCTCGGCGGCAACGACGCGCAGTCCCGTCTCGGAGGTCGCCAGCCGCTGTCTTGATGCGAGACCGGGAACTCTCCTGCCGGTCGCGCTGCTCGAAGGCATGAAGGGTCGTTCGAGCGACGCAAGGATGCAGCCGTCTACCTCCGCCAGGTTCCGTATTCTTGCCACGGTTCTCTGGAACACTCGTTTCTCATGGCCTCCGAAGTCGAGATCCTCCTGGATCAAGTGCAGAGCGACCCACTGTTTGATCCTCTGGAGTATCTCCGCCAGCAAAGTGGGATCGGGCGGGAGGTGCTCGGACCGATCCAGCCTTTCCCGCAGAGCCGCGAACTGGGTTTCGTCGAAATCGGCGGCGCGGGCCTTGTCAAGGACCGCCTCCACCTCGGTCGAATCGTCGGCATAGCAGTCTGTCACCAGGACCGTACCACGCATCCCTCCGCCCGTCTCTGCGGTTGGATCAGTCACCGAGGAGGAGGCCGCAATCCCGACCGGAAGGGCCAGGCACTGCAGACCTGCCGGACAGGTTCGTACCATGGGCGCGTTGGCGGCGATGGCCGCCCGCGCCAGCACGCGGTGGAAGAGGCGAGCCCCGTGGGTGTTGTGATGCGGACACGAGGCGCTTTCCGGGCCCGGGCAATCCCCGGGCTTACCGATTTTGCTGCCGCCCGGCAAAGACACCCAGTCACCGAGACTATCCAGCAGGCGAACACTCAGGCGCGCTTCGTGCGTGAAGCGCTCGAGCACCTCGCCCCAGAAGGTCCAATCTTCGATTGTGTCAGAATTCGGGTAGACCATCAGACACCGATGAGATTACCAATCGTTCGAAACAGAGCTTCCCGGTCAATAGGCTTTGTGAGATAGGCATCCGCGCCGCATTCGTCGGCTTTCTGTCGGTCAGACTCCTGCGCCTTTACCGTGAGAATGATCACCGGTGTGTCGCGGGTTGCCTCGTTCTGCTTGATCCACCGACACGCGCTGAACCCTTCGTCAACTCCCGTGGGAGGCATCATGACATCGAGGATTACGAGGTCGGGCTTGAAGGAGGGAAGCTGTATCCTCACCTCCGACCCGTCGCTCGCCGTGCGCAATTCGTGGCCCTTTTGCTGCAGGAGGTACTCCAACCCCAGAAGAATGTGTGGCTCGTCGTCAGCGATGAGTATCTTGGCCAATGGTTTTCCTTCCTCTCGTTGTGATGGATTGTGCCTCTCTACCCACACTCTACTCAACCGGCAGTTTCACGATGAAGGTGCTTCCCTTTTCCACTTCACTTTCCACCGTGAGCACACCGCCATGCTTCTGCACGATGTCCTTTGCGATGGTAAGCCCGATACCGGCGCCCCCCGCTCCCACCATCTCCCTCGCATGGTGTGAGCGATAGTATTTCTCGAAAATGCTGGGCAGTTCCTCCGGCGGAATGCCGATGCCCGTATCGCTGATGCGAGTGATACAGTACTCTCCGCTGCGGGCAATGTCCACAACTACCTGTCCCCCGCTATGGCTGTATTTGATCGCGTTGTTGACGAGATTCACAAAGACCTGCTTCAGGCGGTCCCGGTCAGCGCAAACGAGGGGGACGGACGACCGGTCGTCGTGAGCGATGCCCGGATTATAACAGAGCGAGATGTTTTTTTCCTGTGCCTGCACCTGAAAGATTGCGAGGGTTTCGTCGAGGAGTTCATACAGTGAAACCTCCTCCTTCCGCAAGGGCAAGTCCGGCGATTCCATCCGGGTGAAGTAAAGGAAGTCATTCACCAGGTTCACGTACCGATCGCTTTCGTTGACCAGAATCCGCTGGAACTGCTTCCGCTTGGCGGCATCTTCAACCCCGTCCTCGAGTATCTGAGCGAACAGCTTGATGGAGGTCACCGGGGTCTTCAACTCATGGGCCATATCGGTGATGAACCGCGCCTTCCTGCGATCTTCTTCCCGGAGCGCTTCGACAAGGCGAGCATTTTCGATGGCAACGGCTGCTTCATTGGCGACCGTTCCGAGAAGCCTCAGGTCTTCGATGGTGTAGGGCTCTTCCGAGGACTTGTCTCCAAGCGCGACGACTCCTCTAAGCTTTGACTCGTAAAGGACAGGAAGCAAGACGGTGGCGCCGAGCTGGTCCAGTTCGTTCAGTACTCTCTCTTGCAGGTCTCCCTCATCCATCAACGGGTGCCACTGCACGTCTGCCTGGAGAACCGGCTCCCGGTGGGCGCTGAGCCAATCAACGACGGCATGACCAGACGACAGGGCAGGTGGATTCTGGTCGGCGCTGAATCCGAGACCCGTGGCAAACTGGTACTCTCCTTTCCGCTCATTGACCAGGAAGATCCCAACTTTGGACGCATGAAAGGTCCTCTCAATCAGCCGGATCATGTTCTTCAGAACCTGGTCGAGGTCAATCTCCGACACGATGGAGTCCGTGAATTCGGCGACCGCCTGCTGAAGATTGTAGCTGGTCCTGAAGAACCTGCGATCAATCGCTATCTGAATTCTGCCTCGAAAGGGCTGCAAGAGCATTGCGACGGCCATGGTGGATATCACCGTGGAAAGGAGCACACTCCAATCGGTCTGGCGGGTGAGGAGCCCCTGGAAGTAAAGCACCGCGCCCACGAACACGGCTGTCACCGCCGCCGTCAAGAGAGCGTACAGCAGACCCTTGCGCAGGACGATCTCGATATCCATCAACCGGTATCTGACCACCGCATAGCCGAGAAGGATTGCGTAGCAGAGACCGCCAAGGGACGAGAAGGGATACTGTCCCTCGCCATACAGACAAAAGGCAATGTTTGAGCTCGCCGAGGGGATCGTGAGCAAGGTGCTCCAGAAGAGAATCCGCAGTTGGTTCTTCTCATTGACGGATCGGCTCTCGCACGATCTCTTCCACAGGATCCATTCGGCGTGCGAGATCAAGATCGTGATGAAAACCATGAAGGCGGGCAGGCCTTCGGACCGCCCGGGGTAGTACCCCCACCACCACTCCTTCAGCCCCAACCTCGGCATCTGCCAGGCAAAGAAGACAGCGAATATCGTCGCCACCCCGTAAGCCGTCCTCCGCCCAACGTTTAGAAAAGCCGGCTTCACCTCCCCCCCGGTCAACAGGAAGTCGTACATGATGGGGATGGTGAACACTCCGGTGGCAGACACAACGTGTGCGGCCCAGTAAGCGATTCGTTTGTCAAGGAACAAAGCCAGGAGCCCGAGGCTCAGGCTGTAAAACCCGTAAGTAACACAGAAAGCAACAAAGCGTCTACCCAGTTGAGGCCGAGTCGTCCGTGAGGCCACAAACCAGGCGATGGCCAGAAAAAACGCGCTCGACAAAACCGAAGGAAGGTTGATGAAGTTGAGTGGTCGCATAATCGCTCACCACTTGCTGACAACGATGCAGGCATTCTTACCGCCAAAACCGAAAGTGTTCGAAAGGGCGATTTCGTACCTCTGCTCGCGAGATCGGTTTGCCACGTAGTCGAGGTCGCAATCCGGGTCCGGCACCACCAGGTTGATCGTCGGCGGCAGAAACTGCGAGTGCATACCGAGCAGAATAGCGACCAGGTCGAACGCGCCGGAGGCCCCAATCGAGTGCCCCATCATGGACTTTGTGGAGCTGACCGGGATGTTGTAGGCCTTGCGACCGAATACCGCCTTGATCGCCGCTGTTTCCGTGCGATCATTGAGGGGAGTTGAGCTCCCGTGGGCGCTCACGTACTGGATCTCCTCCAAGCCCAGACCGGAGTCCTGAATGGCCAGTTGCACCGCGCGCGTGGCATCGGCCCCGTCCGGGGAAGGTCGGGTCATGTGGAAGGCATCACCCGTGGCGGCATAGCCGAGGATCTCCCCATAAATCCTGGCTTTTCGAGCTCTGGCTCGCTCCAATTCTTCCAGGACCACGATGGCGGATCCTTCTGCAATGACAAACCCGTCGCGTTCCCGGTCGAAGGGACGGCTCGCGTGTTGGGGATCACCGTTGCGGGTTGAAAGGGCGCGTAGAGCGCAGAACGAGCCGTGGATCACCGGGAAGATGGGCGCTTCCGTGCCCCCTGCGAGAATGACATCCGCCTTGTCGTCGCGGATCAAATGGAGGGCATAGCCGAAGGCGTCGTTGCTCGCCGCGCACCCGGTGGACACGGTGATGCTCGGCCCTTTGGCTTTTAGCTCCATTGAGATTTCGCTGGAACACGCCCCGGCGAAGATGATGATGGATAGAAACGGGCTGACGGCCTTTCCGCCTCCTTCCATGTACCTCATCACCTGGTCCTGGCCGTACTCCAGTCCTCCGGCTGCGGAGCCGATGATCACGCCGATGCGGTTGAGATCCTCGTTTTCGCAGTGAAGGCCGGAGTCTTGGATGGCCTGCTGGGAGGCGGCGACGGCAAACTGTGTGGACCTTCCAGTGCGCTTGATTGTTTTCGGATCAAGGTAGTCCTCGGGGCGAAAGTCCCTCACTTCACCACCGATTTTGGAGTTCATCGTCTCGGGATCAAACAGGGTGATAGGGCCAACGCCATTTCGCCCAGAGCGAAGCGCCTCAAGGAACTCCCCCTTGCCGATGCCGACGGGAGAGAGGACTCCCAATCCAGTGACAACCACACGACGTTTACCCGGTCGGGCTCCACGCTCAAGCGGCTCGGCAGGCCTGGAGTTGCCGTCACGAAATACCGAAGGGGTGGGCGCGTCGATAGTCTGGCCTGCTGCTTCAGCGGTCAGCGGGATTTGAACGGTGGTCGCTGAGGCGCGTCCCCGCGGTGGAGAGGGTTCCTGCGGGGTCTGGAGGGCCAGGCCGCTCGATTCGTAGAGCCTGGTGCCCGGAAGCGCCGCTTCCAGCGCAAAGACCTTCTCGATCACTCGGCGCGACTGGTCAACCAACTCCTCCTCGTCTGCATCGCGAAGAGGTGTCATCGAATCGAGAAGGGGGGCAGACGCAACTCCTGCGCGGCGCGCGAGTCCGCAGATTTCCTTGTATGAAGTGGGGCGAATCTGAACGGCATTGCTGATTACTGCCCCGACGATCGTTCCTTCTTCCCACAAGGGGAACACGAGATGGGCAAGGCCACAATAGCACTGGAAAGTGAGACCCACGCCGAACTTCGACTCCGAGGCGGCCCTTCGCATCACTGCGAGGCAGTGGCGGAGGTGGAACGTTTGCGATTCGGACTTCCACTCGTCCGAGCCTGCAAGCAGCGGGCAGAGCTCTTCGCTCAGAGGCTCGCGGACTTCCCTTGCCTCCCAGTCTATCGGCAGGATCTGTGAACCCCCGCCGGTGATCCCCCGGCAAGCTTTCTGAACTTCCTCCCAAACGTTCAACAGGGGGGCCAGTCTCCGGATCTCGATCAGCGAGGAGATTTTCACGCCCCAGCCTCCGGCTCGTCTTTCGATGCGTTCTTTTCAATCAGCCTCCGCTCTTTCAGCCGCGCCGCTGTTCGACCCGGCACGGGGAAGAGCGCGGGGACTTCTTGACGGTATTCTCGATAGGCGTCTCCGAACTTTTCGATAAGAGCCTCCTCTTCATAGCGGATGCGAAGGAGAAGGAGGGGAACATAGAGGACGATGGCGAGCATGCACGCAAGATACGAATTGGAGACCAACGGAAACCCAATCACCTCTGCCAGCAAACAGAGATAGTTGGGGTGACGCAAATACCGGTAAGGTCCTTCCATGATGAGGCGGTGTTCCTCCCGGATTTCCACCTGGTGACTCCAGAGCTTGTCCAAGACTCGAAGGGGCCACTCACGCGCAATGATCCCAAAGAAATAGATGATCAAGCCGAGACTCGTCACCTCCCAGTGGAGACTGTCCGGGCGCGGGGCGCGCAGGAGGAAATACTCGACAACGCTGGCCACGACAACGAGGCTGTACCCCGCAAACAAGGCCCGGTAAGTCCAGGGAACACGGATATGACCTTTCTGCTTCTCGACTCCGGGGATCCGTGAACTGACCCAGACCCGGTACAGAGAGGTGGCAATTACGAATACGATGTAACAGCTTGTGGATACCACTGAATCGGTTCACCCGTGCCTCGGGCCAGAATCCTCCACCGGAATCTACCTTGACACGTTCTGCTAATTCATGTAACCTGCCGTTGAATTCGGCAGGCCCGTGACTCGATTAAGCCGGGAGTCCAACATGAGTGCTCCTGGTCAATCGCGATACCTAAATCCCGAGGTGGAGTTGGAAAATGCACGAGTCTGTTCGACAGGGCTCGACCCCTGCATCCTGATAAAGGAAAGGGACATTACGCTCACGCTCCTTCACCGGAAGACAGTGTCACGGGCGCCGACAAGATTGGGGAACGGTTGAAAACGAAGAGGAGAACGCGACTTGCAGACCAGTCGTCCAACTTGTTGCCATGACAATTCCTTGTCTCCTGGTGTGACGTTATCGACGATGATTGCCCCCTCTCCCGAAGGAGCGGAGGCTTGTTTGCTGTGTTGTCAGGGCCGGACAACTATACTCGTTTTACTCGTATACACTCGTTACTCGTTTGGAGGAAGGGCCCTGTCACTCTGCCGCTTCTGTGGACCGGAGGAGAAGGACGCATTCTGCACGACAACGAATATTCTACGCTACGATTCTGATTCCCTGATGAAGGCCGAGGGGACCAGCGGACTTATGCGGGGTTAGTTTAACATCCGAGTTGGGCGTTGTCAAACAACGCCCACAGCAGGTGGAGAACCATGGAACAGATCATCACCAGCCGATATGAAATGCACAGGCGGCGCCCTGGGCCGCTGAACTCTTGCCGACGAGCCACCTTGGGGTTCGCCCCAACTGCGGCGCTGGCAATGCTCCTGCTCGTTCATGCAGTTGGCATGGTCCACGGCGCTTCTCGCGTGGTGTACGTCATACGGCTGGAGGACAAAGTCATCAATCCGGTCACCGCCCGGTACATCGTCCATGGAATCAACCGCGCGGAGGAAACCCGCGCCGAAGCGCTGGCGCTGGTCCTGGAC
>JACQGJ010000220.1 GCA_016199605.1 Armatimonadota bacterium
GCCCTGAACGCAGCGCGTCTGCCAGTTCCGCCACTTCGGCATGTCCCCCTATTCAGTTGACGACCGTGGTGGGCGCTGCAGGACTTGAACCTGCGGCCTCTTGCGTGTGAAGCAAGCGCTCTAACCACTGAGCCATACGCCCCTTTTCCACAGGGCGGCTCGGTGACCGTAACCCTCAAGGGAAGCGGGTCACTTTGCCACGAAATGGTGCCGAGGGCGGGATTTGAACCCGCACATCCTAATCGGACACAAGGCCCTCAACCTTGCGCGTCTGCCAATTCCGCCACCTCGGCATTACTGACTACTCTGCTCCAAAGTGCTTCTTGATCCAGGCTCCAAGTTGTCGGCCCCAGACCATCGCAATTATATAAAGGGGCCCAACCACTGTCAACACTGTGCCCAGTTTCTTCTCGTCAACGCTGTTGAGCGTCGCCGAGACCAGGAAAGTTACCGCACACCAGAAAGTAAGAGGTTGGAGAATCCGCTCCACACCTACCGGAATGTTCAGAGAACTCGTGGCCTTCCCGCCGATGGTACCCCACCCCAGGCCTCCGCCGCCGCCCTCGCTCTTTGTAACCTGGAACATGATTACCGCGACCAGCCCGATGCAGGATATCACGTGGACCCACTCAACTACAATTGCCATTCACTTCTCCTTCGCTGCTGCAACGTGGGGCATTATAGCCCTTCCTCCGCCGGAGTGTCAACGGTGAGGCGAGCGATCGGACCATGCTGTTGACGGGCCAGGGACTTTCGGTTATCATGCCGCCAAGCTACATTCACAGCGTCGAAGGACGAGCCAGACCGCACCTGAAGAGGTCCTGAAGAGGCTTCCAGTTCCCCAACGCTCGGTAGTGTGTGCTATTCCCATCATCACTGACGGCATAGAGGCAGACAAATGCGAGATCGATTGCTCATTTTCTCATGTCGCGCTGCGAAGGAACTGGCCCTCAAGATCGCCGGGGTTTTGCGGAAAGACCTGGCGGAACACGAACTGATTCAGTTCAGCAATGAGAACATGAAGGTCAGGATTCTGGAGAACGTGCGAGAGGCGGACGTCTTCATCGTGCAAACCTCCGCGCCACCGCTCCATGATGGGATCATGGAGATGCTGATCATGATTGATGCGGTGAAACACGCCTCTGCTCGCCGGGTCACGGCCGTGCTTCCGTATTATCCCTACACCCGGTCCGACAAGAAAGATGAGCCGCGCATCTCCATCACGGCTCGTCTAATGGCGGACCTCATCGCCGCTGCGGGCGCCGACCGTGTGCTGACCATGAATCTCCACTCACCGCAAATTCAGGGATTCTTCAAGATCCCGGCCGACCAACTGGATGCAGCCCCGATCATGTGCGATTACCTTCGAAGGAAGGACTTGGCCAACACGGTGATTGTGGCGCCGGATGCCGGCAGCGCCAAGCGAGCCGGCTCCTATGCCACGCGGCTCGACCTGCCCCTGGCAATCCTGGACAAGCGTCGCTCGGCAGACGATGAATCGCCGGAGGTCCTGGCAGTCATCGGTGACGTGGAGGGCAAGACGGCGCTGGTCATCGATGATGAGATCAGCACCGGGGGTTCCTTGCAGGAAACGGTCTCCGCTCTTCGGCGGCTGGGCGCCGAAAAGGTTTACGCGGCGTGTGTGCATCCCGTGCTCTGTGGCAAGGCCATCGATCGGATCAATGATGCGACTCTCGAGGAGTTGATCATCACCGATACTGTCCCAACAGGCGACAAGCGGAACCATCTCCGCAACCTGACGGTCCTGTCCGTCTCACAGCTTTTCGCCGAAGCGATCCGCAGCATCAATCAGGGCGAGTCGGTAAGCTCCCTGTTTCGTTAGACCCCTCCGCACAACCGGTGGTTTGCGTGTTCAGATGACACCGAGCTTTGCACAAACCATATTCCTTCCAATCAAAGGCATGCGCTGCGCCTCCTGTGTTGCCCGCGTCGAGAAGACCCTCACCTCGGTTCGGGGGGTTCTGTCCGCCTCCGTCAATCTCGCCACCGAACAGGCCACGATCACGCTATGTAACGGCTCCTTGCCGATGACGCAACTCCTTGAAGCCGTCTCCCAAGCCGGCTTTGAAGTGCCGACAGAGACACTGCAAGTCCCGATACGCGGGATGCACTGTGCCTCCTGTGTGAAGAGAGTCGAGGACGCCTTGAGGCTGCCTGGTGTCTCTTGCGTTGCCGTCAACCTCGCGACAGAGTCGGCTACCATCCAGCATATTCCCAACCAGATCGGCTTGGAGGATTTCCGTAAAGCCGTCGCCGGGATTGGCTTCGAGATCCCGGTGTCTGAGGCGCAGCAAGGGGCCGAGCAACGACCGTCATCCACCCTCGACCACAGCGATGAATTGAAGAAACTGTGGTGGAGATTCGCAGTCAGCGCGGCGGGCAGCTCCTTCATCATGGCGGCGACCATGCCGCACCATTCCCCATTCATCGATCTCGGACCTGCGACCAACTGGGTGCTGCTCGGCGTCGCGACTCCCATCTATTTCTGGGCAGGCTGGGTTTTCCATCGCGGTTGTCTCATGTCGCTCCGCCACAGAGCGGCGGACATGAATACACTGATCTCCATTGGAACTTCGGCTGCCTACTGGTACAGCTTGTCCGTGACACTTCAAGAGAACCTGGGCCAGGTCCCCGGCGGCCTTGTTAGCTCAATGGGCGGCGTGCGACCCACCTACTACGAAACCACAACGATGATCATTGCCCTGATCCTGCTGGGTCGCTTGCTGGAGGCAAAGGCGAAAGCCCGCGCCTCGGGCGCGCTCCGGAAATTGATGCAGTTGCAGGCGCAAACCGCTCACGTGTTGCGTGAGGGCACAGAGGAGGACCTCCCTTGCGAACAGGTGAGAGTCGGTGACCGGATCGTAGTGCGGCCCGGCGAGAGGATTCCTGTCGACGGCCTCGTACTCCGTGGCGCCTCTACCGTGGACGAATCGATGTTGACCGGTGAGCCGATGCCGGTTGACAAAGCCCCCGGCGACCCCGTGGTCGGCGCCACGATCAACCAGAGGGGGACCTTGACCTTCGAGGCCACCAAAGTTGGAAGAGATACCATTCTCGCCCAGATCCTCTACATGGTGCAGCAAGCCCAGGGATCGAAAGCTCCGGTGCAACGATTGGCGGACGTGATCGCCAGCGTCTTCGTCCCCATAGTGATCGGAATCGCCTTGGTCACTTTTGTCGCGTGGCGGGTGTCCGGCCATCCTGAGATGGCACTCGAGAACTTCATCGCCGTCCTGATCATCGCCTGCCCCTGCGCTCTGGGCCTGGCAACACCGACGGCCATCATGGTCGGCACCGGCAAGGGCGCGGAGCTGGGAATTCTCATCAAAGGGGGCGAGGTTCTCGAACGAGCGCATCAACTCACCACCATCGTCCTGGACAAAACCGGCACCCTGACTGAGGGGAAACCGGTCGTGACGGAGGCGGTAGCCGCTGATGAGAATGGGGTGACAGCATTTGCCGCCGACGTGGGCGCGTCGCCCCAGGCGCTTCCCTCGCCCGTCTCCACTCTCTTACACTTCGCCGGTTCCGCTGAAAGCCGATCGGAGCACCCCATCGCCCATGCAATCGTTGAAGCAGCCGCCCGCGCGAACAACAAGCTAACCGAGCCGGACCAGTTCGAGGCGCTTCCGGGATTTGGCATCAAAGCGTCCGTCGATTCGCGTCGTGTGCTGGTCGGGAAGGCCCAGTTAATGACCGAGGAAGGCGTAGACATCTCTGTGCTTGGCCCAACAGCGGCAGCGCTTGCAGAACAGGGAAAGACAATCGTTCTCGTGGCGGTTGATGGTCACCTCCACGGTCTGCTGGCCATTGCCGACAGGATCAAATCCTCCGCGCGGCCGGCGGTCGATGAGTTCCACCGGATGAACCTCGATGTCATCATGTTGACCGGGGATCAACGAAAGGCCGCAAGCGTTGTAGCGGAGGCCCTGAACATCGACAAGGTGATTGCCGAAGTGTTGCCTGCGCAGAAGGCGGAGACCCTCCAAAGCCTGCAGGAGAAGGGAGCCGTCGTCGCGATGATCGGCGATGGCATCAATGATGCCCCTGCTTTGGCCCAGGCCGACCTCGGCATCGCCCTCGGTTCGGGCACAGATTTGGCAATGGAATCCTCGGACATCACGTTGATCCGCGACGACCTGCTGGGAGTGGCAACCGCCATCCAATTGAGCCGGCGGACCTTGCAGATCATCAAGCAGAACCTCTTTTGGGCCTTTTTCTACAACGTGATCGGAATCCCTGTTGCCGCTGGCGTCTTCTATCCTTCCCTGGGGATGCGGCTCACCCCGACCTTTGCCGCCGCGGCGATGGCTTTCAGCTCGGTGTTTGTTGTCAGCAACTCCTTGAGGTTGCGGCAGTATTATGTTATTCATTAGGAACTCGTCCAAGAACAACTCCGTGTTTTCACCAGACGTCTGGTCGTGATTGCTCGACGTTGCTTTGGATCGGGCGCGGTCCTTTTGTTGGACGAGTTCCAGGTGAGCGCCGCGGGAGAAATGATGGAACCGTGAACCGCTCAGAAAGTCTAACGCGCCAGTCCCTTCAGAACTTGAAAGGAGCCCGACACCGTGCGACCCTTAGTATCTCGATCAGCGTTGCTGACATTAGCCCTATCCGGTCTCACCCACCTGCCGACCCAGGCGGACGTCTCGATCACCTACACTTCGACCTATGGACGATCCAGCTTCTCCTATATCACTGGGTATCCCGTGGTCTACAACACATGGCAGCCGGGGGGAACCGTGGTGTACGTGACGCCACCAAGCGATGCCCGATTTCTCCCCTGCCCGGCGTATAGCTTCGGCGGTTACCCGCGGTCCTACCTGTACGCTCCACCGGCTGCTTATACCGGCATGAGCTGGGGTCACCCCGTGGTGGTTACGTCACCTCCCTCAATTTACGGCTTTGGCACGGCAATGACGACGGTTACGACGACTCCGATGGTTGGCTTCACCAATCGAGCCAGCAGTGATACGAACGAATATCGCCATAATCCACGACATGCGAATCGCTCCGCGACCAAAGATCAGGCGGTGGTGCCCCCATCAATCCAGAAACCAGAACCTCCACCGACTCCGGAGAGCTTGTTGAGGGTGGAGAAGCTCGATAGTCGCCGAATACTTGTCACCTGGAATGCCCAGGACACACAAATCTCGTCGGCAGTGTTCTATACCGGCGACCTCTTCCAGGCTCCAATCGAAACAACCCGCGTTTCCCAGCCGCCCTTCCAAACAGTCCTGATGATGGGCGGCAACGTTCGTCAGGTTGGGGCCACGGTTTCCTACAAGGACGGCAGCCAGACAACTCGGTGGATACCGCATACGTCGCTTAGCCGTTGAGGACCGCAGTCACAAGCCCGGGCCTTCGGATTGGAGAGATGAGAGCAATGGGCCAAAGATCAAAGGCATCGGACCCTTTCTGCGTCTTGTTCGCAATGACGCTCCTTTTCCCTCTCGGGACCAGTTTCGCTGTGCCCGCCGCGCCGTTTGAAACCCATAAGGAGCGGATTGGTGGACGGGACTACGGGATTGTCACTGCCAACGGCGTTGACCTCTTTGCGATCGCCTCAGTTGCAGAAGTGAAACCACCCTTGGAGCGAGCCGTGCTGGCGGCTACCTCTCTGAACGATTTGGCCTGGATCCACCAGTTGCAGCCTGAGGTCTTCACCTTAAGCATCGAGCGAGGAAGTGTCCACCTCAAGCAGGCGTCAGTTAAAGACCTCAAGGCGCACGTCATCCTGGATCTCGACCGCAACTTCGCCAACCTGTACCCGGGGGCTCAGGGAAATCCGGAGCGGTTGGGAGCATGGTGGCTGGCGTTGCTGAAGGATCATGTCTCGCTCATCAACGGAACCAGACCCGAGTTCACCCTGGGCACTGCCGTTGGCGACCTTTTCCAGAAGCTCTACGAGCAACTCGGCCCCAGCGAAACGCCTCACTCGAAGGAGGAGGCCTCAAACGCAGTAAAGCAGTTGACCGCTGAGGAGGTGACCAGTCTCAGGCTTGCCAGCCGATCCGTGCCGAAGGAGTTCGATCCCGAGAGAGCCAAACTGCTGGCGGACGTGATGCGGACCAAAGTACCCTCGACGACACCCACGACCTCGCCGCCCACCTCCGTCGCGTCAGCTCCTGAAGTCCATGAGAAAAAGGAGGCTTCCCGGGAAACGGTGGTGGTGGCAATCGGTGAAGAGGCGGCGGTTGGGGATTACCGAATCGGCATGAAGCTGGAGCCGATGCCTCCCATCGCAGGGCGTGAAGCTCGTGTGGCCGTTCGGGTGAGATTGAAGACCACCGATCAACCGGTTCACAACGCTATGGTCGCTCTGGGGCTTCAGCAGGGCCCGACCAATCCCCCGTCAGTTCGTCCCAAGCCGGTGGAGATGAAATCCGACACGGGAGAATACGTCACGTCTTGCCTCTTTCAATCGGCTGGGAAGACTACAATCCATGTCGTGGTCTGGCAGACCGGGGTAAGCCCTGCGGCTGCAGGATTTACCGTGGAAGTGGCTCAGGCGCCCAAAGAACCGCCGGTCGCGGAGGAACCTTCACAGGGCGGCCAGCCAAAGGTCGCGGAGCCCTCGCCCTCCGGCGAACCCAATACCGAGGCTCTTCGCAAGCAGGTCTCGATCGAGATGACCGAGGCAGGGCTGTTGCGCGTCAACTGGAAACAGACCGACCCTCCACCGAGCCGCGCCGTTTTTATCCTCAAAAACGCCGCGGGCGAAGAATTCGCCCGGCAAACCGACACCACCGAGCCCTTCTTTGGGGTCTTCAAGAACTTCAAATCCGCAAAGACGATCGAGGTCCAACTCCTCTACGCGAACGGCGTCTCCGCCTCGGTGGCGCTGCCTTACAGCGCCGATGCAGTACACTGATCTGCAGCCATCAATCCATACATGGGAACCACAATGGGTGACCCCGACTAACCTGCGGACGTATCTCCCCAGCAGTTCACCGGATACCAAACCAAGTCTTCGTCAGTGGACCAAAGATAGCCATTCCGTTTTCGGTCCGGTATGCCCGAGACAACTGCCTTGCGTGAGTCTCCCCAGAAACCTCCACGCCCAAAAGACCGAGTCGGAACGGGACCACTCGATACACCTGCTGGCCAATCTCGGCCAGCCACTCAGCAATCGGTTCTCGCCAACGAGGCTTGGAGTAGAACTCACCGCCCGGATCATAGTTGTCATCGAGTGTTTCCAAGGGGAGACAGAGGTCCAACCAGTCAATGTCGGAGTCGATCTCTCTCACCTACACGCTCCGGCACGGCACTCGAATACCATCAGGAAGTGTGGCGACTCCATAGAGCTCGCCTTGATTCAGCGAGGATTGTTCCAAAGAGGGTCTTTTCCGTTCCTCCTTATCAGGCTCGGTGCCGTAGTCGTGCAGTGAATAACATCCCTCCAGGTCAGGGAAATCCCAAAGGGCCTTCAGTGCCGTGTGGAGACGCTGGAGTGGGAACTATCAGGAGCGTCCGAAGCGCAGTTGAGGAACGTGTTCCGGGATAATGCGATAGAGTTCCACCGGCTGGGGTAGGGCCGTAGCAGCATTCAGTGAACTCACCATCAAATCACGACGGGATGTTTGCGGACAGCGCCGCTGTAAGCGGACGACCACCGCAGGGCCGCCGTCACATCGTGAGCAACACTGACCGTTCGGGATGAGGGAACCTCGGTGGGAGTCGCTGGCAATTGCAGCAATTCCCTGGCGAGGGTGAGTGTTCGGTTCCTGGATTTGCCTTGTGCCATTTCTTCCAGCTTCCCTCTTGCGGCTGGACTTTCGACCCCCCGCCTGGCCGCGGTGCGGAGATCGAACAGCGCCTGCAGCACCGCGACGCGTTGCGCACCCGTCACGTCCGCCAAGCCTACCTCGACGGCGGCCTCCAGAACACAGGCCACGATCTCTCTGAATTCGCTGGAGTGATCGCCCAGGCTGCGCAGCAAGGAGAGAACCCTCCCGGGCGCGGCGTCACGGGAATTCAGAAAGAGTTTCATCACCTCGATAAGGCTGGTCGCCGGCAGGCGGCCGTCGTTCAGACTTGTAAGAAGCAAAGCTCGCACTTCCGAGGCATCAACGGGGGGTTTCGGCGACGCCAAAACGACAAGCGCATCAACGACGAGATCATGCACTATCGCATCCTGTCGAAGGGCGAGGTGTAGGACCGCCTCGCACGGAATCAAGCGATCCCGAAACGACTTATCCTCAACGGCTCCGGGCGGCATCGACAGGGCCGTTGCGAGATGATTGACGAAGCGCGGCCACTCAAAGGCAGCGTCTTCGTAGGTGCGGGCATCACCCGGGGTGGACCAATGACTCCACCCCCACAGGTTCACGACCCACCAGTATGACAACAATTCCGGGAACGCGGAGGCATGGGTAGAGACCCATGGAAAACCGGGTTCGATGAAATCCCAATGAGACTCGATAGGGAGTTCCGGCGCGACCTTGCGGAATGACCTGCTGACTCTCAGGGATCGCGCGAAATCCCAAGTGATGGGTACCGGATGAGCAAGCAGCTTCCCCGGCTCGCAATGCCTCAGCTTCCTACCTTTCCCAACCGGAAAGAAATCCACCGGCAGTCGCTTGGCGAGACGTGCCAGCACCGGCGATTCGCCAAGACCGACTCGGAAGCGAGCGGCGGAGGTGAGCAGGCGAAGATAGTCCTCTGGCCCGGGACGTTCCTCTTCTCCACCCCGCGCTCGTCTGACCCAGTCATCGGCAATCCACCGCTCGGAGGCGATGAGCGGGTCGAAGGGACGGCGGTTCTTCCTGGAGGTTTTGATGTGGGAGAGAACCAGGTCAGCCAGATCTTCGAGAGCACGGTCCGATTCATCCTCCGGTGCGAAGGCCCCGATCACGGCCAGCCGAATGGGATCATCGAACTGCACCACCCGCGACTTGACGATCTCCCATGCCGCCTCACGCGCCGAACGGCACCGCGGGAGTCGATAGATGGCTGAGGACAACTCAAACATTTCGTCCCTCCCGAACTCAGTCCACTCGCGGAGTCGCTCGGCCAGTCTGACGGGGTCAAGCCAGCCGAGTTGGAGAGTCGGAGTCGAGAGGGGAGCACGCGGGTCGCCTCGTTGAATGGCGCGCATCGCGGCGCAGAGACGGCGACGAAGATGGAGCGGACACCAGTGTGTCGCATACGCGCCAAGGGATTTCCCCGGATACGGCGTGGGCTCGAGACCGACCCACGCCTTCGCAAGCTCAAGAACCACGAACCGCTCGATGAGTTGGCTGTCCAGCAGGACCTCCCTGTCGGAGCCGTTCTCGGCGAGCTTCTGCTCAAAGGCGAAGACGGGGTTAAGCATTCGA
>JACQGJ010000196.1 GCA_016199605.1 Armatimonadota bacterium
CAGTCAACCTCGACAAGCCAAACCGCTGGAAGGAAGATATTGCTCGTTCTGTTGATTTGTACAATGACTGGTTCATCCAGTTCGCTCCAAAGACATATCGAGAGGAGCGAGAAAAGGCTACAAAACACGTGCAGGCCATGCTCGCACGAACGAACCACCTCCGGAATTTCACACCAATCGAGTTGCGGGAGAACTTGCGCAGCTTGGGCTGTAAAATGACTGAACACGATCAACTGGAGAGAGAGCGCCAGGCGCTTCAGAGAGATCTGGACCTGGCGAAGACGCAAGCGGACAGGAACCGGCTGGGGCAATTTGCCACTCCGTCGGAGTTGGCTGTCGAGATCGTCGGCTTCGCACTCTCCCTGCTGCCGGAGGATTCGAAGATAAGGTTCCTGGAGCCCGGCTTTGGGACCGGGCCCTTCTACTCGGCCCTGCTACGTCTCGCGCCGCCAACGCGTATTCAAACTGCTGCCGGTTACGAGATCGATGCCCATTACGCTGGGCCAGCGAAACGGCTCTGGGAGCCAACGGACCTGCGGCTTCTGACAACTGATTTCATGAAGGCCGATCCGCCCACCAGTGAAACGGAAAAGTACAACCTCGCAGTCTGCAATCCGCCCTACGTTCGCCATCATCATTTGAGCGCTGTGCAGAAACGCGACATGCAAGCTGCGGTGGCGCGTTCCCTCAACATCCAGATGAACGGGTTGAGCGGCCTCTATACTTACTTCATGCTTCTCTCGCAAGCCTGGATGTCCCAGGAAGGCGTAGGAGCGTGGCTCATCCCCAGCGAATTCATGGACGTGAACTATGGTCGCAAGGTGAAGGACTTCCTGGTGGATAAAGTGACACTGCATCGCATCCACCGCTTCGATCCCGACGACGTTCAGTTCTGGGATGCGCTGGTCTCCTCGGCAGTGGTCGTTTTCAGGAACTCCCCTCCATCGCCGCGTCACGAAGTCGAGTTTACGTTTGGTGGGTCGCTGGAAAAACCCAGGACGTCCGGTCGGATAGGATTGAGTGATTTGCGCCAGGTGTCGAAATGGACAAGCCTTCCTCAACGCCTCTCGCGGATCGCTTCCCATCACTGCGACAGTAGCCTGGCGGACTTCTTCTACATCAAGCGCGGGTTGGCCACGGGCTGCAATTCGTTTTTTGTCCTGACACCGGAGCAAGTCGAGAGGTTCAACCTTCCACGGGTGTTCCTGCAACCCATCCTGCCAAGTCCAAGAGAGCTTGAGTCCAACGAGGTCCCGGCTGACGGAGAGGGCGAACCGCAGATAGCCAACCCCCGCTATCTCCTCTCGTGTTCGCTCCCTGAGAGTCACGTGAAGGCCGAGTACCCGACCCTGTGGCGATGCCTCGAGCGTGGGATTGAAGAGGGACTCCCTGAGCGATACTTGTGCCGGCATCGGCAGCCGTGGTATTCCCAGGAAACCCGACCACCGGCGCCGTTTCTGTGTACCTACATGGGCCGGCCAACTCGGCGGAGTAGATGCCCGTTCCGCTTTATTCTCAACTACTCGAACGCCACCGCACCCAACGTGTATCTCATGATCTATCCCAAACCGATTCTGGCTGGCTGGTTGAGGGAAAGCCCGGAACGCAAGAGAGTTGTATGGGAAGCCCTCTCGGTCATCACGGCAGAAATGCTCATGGAAGAAGGTCGCACTTACGGCGGTGGACTCCACAAGCTGGAACCCAAAGAACTGGGAAACGTTGACGCCCAGCGCCTTGTAGATATCCTGCCCGAGTTGCAGAGCCAATCGAAAACCATACAGCCAACCTTGTTTTAGCCGGGATGAGGTGAAATCTCGGAACGAGGCAGGAAGCCACTCATGTTAGCAGTTTTACACTACCTGGCGACAGGCGCTGCGCTGGCCGGTCAGGCGTCAGCCCCGGCCCAGCCCGTAGGTCCTCTCTATGTCTACTGCGGCACGGGCGACCACCTGTGGCCCTGGGACAGGGAGCCCGTGGACAGCGCAGCGACGATCGACGCCATGTTCGAGTGGATGGCGCGGAGCTACGGCGTAAGACGCATGTACTGGCGCGGCGGTCAACAGGAAATGTGGGCCGAGGAGCATCAGGTCGGGAAGGTTTCGCCCCAGTCCTATGACTGGACGGCCTGGTGCAACTACCTGATCCAGAAGGTGCGGATCAACGACGTTGCCGCCCGTGCGGCCCGCCGCCACCGCATGGAGATCTTCCTGCACACCGGGCTTTTCGAGCACGGGGTGCAGCCGGACATCGGGATCGTCTGCCCGTACCCCTTCGAGGATCGGGTCCGCATTCAACACCCGGAATGGTGCCCGCGAGACCGCTGGGGACAAAGGCGGTGTCCGGGCCCTCTCTCCTTCGCCTCCCCTCAGGTGCGCGGCCTGCTGGTGGACCGCTACGTCCGCCACGTCACCGCCCACGGCTACGACGGACTTAGCTTCTACACCTACGTCGAAAACGTTGGCATTCGCTACGACGACGAGTTCGGCTTCGAGCCACCGGTAGTCCGCGAGTTCCAGCGCCTGCACCCCGAGACCGACCCCACGCGCGATCTGCTGACCGAGCAACAGCGCCTCGACCTGCGCCGTTGCCGCGGCAGATTCGTGACTGACTTCCTCCGTGAGTTACACACCGCCCTCCACGGGCGTGGCAAGCGGCTCGCTGTGATCCTCGACGCGAAGGACCCTGCGAACGCCCAGCCCTGGTGGGGTCATCCGATCCCCGGCACCAGCTCGATCCACATGGACTGGGAGACCTGGGTGAAGAAGGGGATCGTTGACGAGC
>JACQGJ010000186.1 GCA_016199605.1 Armatimonadota bacterium
CTGGGGTAGACGTCTCTCGACGTGATGAGGACCGCATCCACATACAGCAGGTAGCCCTGCTCCAGCGTGGCACGCCGCTCGTTGACTCGGAGGGTGAATGTGTGAGCTCCAGCTTGCAGCAGTGAACTTGTCACCTGGATCCATGCCATCACATTGGAGACACCATACTGCGTGGGGAACTCCCCAATGGTGTCAGGTGTGACGTGTTGCCACTCGCCTTCATCCAGTCGGCACCAGAAGCTGCTGGTTGAGGGAGGGAGGGAGACTGCGACCCAGACGTGGTAGGTTGCGTTGTCTCTTACCGAAAAGGGATAGTTCGCGAGATAGCCCTCGCCGGGCGGGATGTCGCCTTTCCACAGGCGCAAGATCTTCCCGCCGCTCACGATGTTCCCGAAGTCCGCTGCCTCATTGAACGTGTGCTCTTTGCAGCTTTCCGCTTCAAGGAAGATATCGTCAGCGTGAAGTGGACAACCGAAGGATAGAACCACAGCCATCAGTAGTACGCGCAAGTTGAGACCTCCACTTGATTGACTTCACCACGCAGCGAAAGGGCGTCCCTGCGCAGCCTTGATTCGAATCACTTTGCTCCCGCTTGCTGGCAGACTGATTTTCAATTGCCAGTGACCTTTGCTCCGGGAGAGCGGAGTTCTCTCACCAGTCAGTGCATCGAAGGCAGTGTAGTCGCCGGAGGGCAGATGAAGGTCGAAAGCGCCTTCGGAGGGTTCGAAGAAGCTGACCATGAAAAGGAACAACTCGTCGCCCCCTTTGATCCTGACGGAGACATCAAACAGGTTCTTCGGGTTGTTGCCGTTCGAGGTCGAGGTGAAAGAGTAGCGGGTCTCCATCCCGGCTCTCTTCTCGAGCAGCGACTTCCACAGCGTCACGGCGTTGTTGTCGGGAACTCGCTCGAGGTTCCGCCGCCCCAGGTTGGTGAGGAAGAAAAGCGCCTTGCCCTTTCCGACAAGTATCTCGACCAACGCCGGCCTGCCTCTCGCATCTTTCAGGAGAACGGTCCCCTTCGTGATTCTCGGCTCGACGGCGACTCCCTGAGACGGCAGCTCAACTTCCTCCTTGACAACGATACTGTTGGGCCGGTCCTCGTAACCTTTGAAGTCGACGCCGAGCGCCTCGCTCAATCTCCCGCCCGGCAATGAACCGTAAGCTCGGTAGTTCTCGTCGTACAACCCCACGGCTCCATCGAGGAGGACCGTGCCGCCTTTTCGTGCGAAACCGACGATTCTGTCGATCGTGCTTGGACGGATTACGTGACACCAGGGAACGATGAGCGCCTTCTTCCCCGCGAGCCGGTCGAAGCTGTCGTCGTTGACGAACTCCATGGGGAGACCGCTGCGCTCGGTCAGCCAGTAGGCGCCGTTGTGTCCGTGAACCGCGGATGCTTCCCACGTGGCGCCGCCGGTCTCCAGGTTGTTTGCCAAAGACACGTCGTCGCCCATGAACAGCGCGACGCGTGGCTGCTCGCGTCGAAGGGAGTTGCAGTTGTATCGTTTGTGGAACTCCTTGTAGTCTCGGCTGAAACGCGTGAAGGACGGATAGGACGAAAACGGCTTGCCCTCTTTGTCGAACAATCCGAAGATGAGCGGCAGGTTGGCGCGGATCCCTTCGTAGTAGTAGTCGTAGGTAAAATAGGTCAACGCTCCGTAGCCCCGGCCCACCAGCCACCAGCCCTGCGCTTCGGGGAGGAGAGACGGTGAGTTGTCCTGCACGTAAAGCTCATGGACCATCACCGGCTTGCCGTTCGCGTGAAAGATGGAGGCGTTCAGGTCGAAGTTGAGGAACAACTCGGCGGCATAGCCAAGGCTTGTCGGCATTTCACCGGGCAGATAGAGGTCCATTCCGCCCATGTCGGCAATCTGTCCCAGCGCAAACAGAATGTGGCTCTCGAAATTCGGCCAACACGGTTGCTCACCCACGGAAGTTCGTCCGCCATTCGTTGCCTTGAAAGTTTCCGCAAAATCGGTGTACCAGTCGAGGAGCCCCTCCTCATGCCAGCGCTTCCACTCCATCGCCTTTGCCTTGTTGAGCTCGAAGAGCTTTCTCCAGCGCGCCGTGTTGTCAGCGGGCAATTCCAGCGCCACCTTCATTATCTTCAATCGCTCGGCGGTTTCGTCAATGTCCTGCGGACTACCAAGCTGCTGCACTTCGCTCCAATCCTTGAAGCTCGTCTCCCAGGCCGCATTCAGCGCGTCGAGGGTTTTGTGTGTTCGTCGCATATAGTCCCGGAACGACTGGTTGCACTTGTCACAATAGCAAGGTGGGGCACTCAGGCCCTCACCCGCGATGACCTGATTGAGAACTGCCGGGTTGTCCTTGAGATAAAGCCCGAGGTTGCGAGCCATTTGCCGAAGGCTATCGTGGCGGCTTTCATCCCGGCAAGCCGAGTAACCGGCAATACCCATCCTCGTCACCTTGAAGCCATACTGCATCAACGCTGACAGGTTCTTCTCCGAGGAGTAATAGTCGCCATACTTGCCGTGCATCCGCAACGCGACCACGCCATCCTTTGCCATCGCCGCGAGCACCTTCGGGTCCTCGACAGGACTCACGTAAGCGGCGGCAACGTCGTGGATGGTTCGGTAGGTGTCGTCCTTTGTCACATAGAGCGGTAGGTGATTCACCACTGTTGACTTCCCTTGCTCCGTGGCGATGAGTCTCAACCGGTAACTTCCTACTGGCAGCCTGGCATGAAACCGAAAAGCAATCTGTCGTTGCTGCCGTTGAGAGAGTTGCAGGAGAGTTGAGCACTGGTCAACAATGCCCCCGGCGGTACTGGTAAGCTCTGCTCTAACCGTGCCGGAGAAAGCTCTTCCCAGATCGTTCTCTGCACGCGCCTGAACGGCCAGAGGACGGCCGTCCGCATAGACGAGTGGTCTGAACATGGTCGGTTCGATGCTGAGGCCGTTGTGCTGCTGAGCGGCAATCTCGATGGCTGAAATGCCTGAACCCGCAAGCAGGCGATAGTTCCGTCGATGGAGGTAGACCGGTTGGCGCGAGATCGCGAACTTCCGCTGCTCTCCGGGGCGGAGTGAAACAGGTTCGGAGAGTCTCTCGACGGGCGTCGCGCCGGCTGTCCAGTAGAGGCTGGTTGGACTGGCGTCGCCAAACCCAAAGGGCAAGTACCCCACAAAAGGTGGGGCTGCATGAAGCCCCGGCAACCAAGCCTGCAACGACACAGGGAGGGTTGCATTGCTCCGATTACGAACCTGGATGGAAGTGAACCAGTCGCCTGCTACCGTCAACTCCAACGATCGAGGTTCGGTGTTCGCAACGGTTCTCACCTCCTCATCGGACAGCCGGTGATTGAAAAGCCTCAGCTCATCGATGGTTCCCGCGAAGGGAAAGCCTCCTCCCGACGTATGACAGCCGACTCTCCCCGGCCAGCCCTTCTCGAGAGACGTCGGCTCGAAGGCGGCGGCGATCTCAGCCTTCTTCTCTCCGTTCACATACAAGCTCGTCCCTTCCCGACAGTCCCACGCCAGCGTCAGATGCGTCCATTCACCCTTGCGCAAAGGACTGGGTATCTCCATCTGCCGTAGGAGTTGCGGCTTGGCCTTTAGCTTGGGTCCGTCGGTGAAGATCACGATCTCATAACCGTCGATGAGAGTGTTGCCCGCGTCTTTCATGAAGTCGAGGAGGCAGCGCTGTCCCTTCTCTTCACCCGCGTCGAAGGCAGGCTTCACCCAGAACGCAATCGTTCCACTGCGCGCCTCAGGGCCAAAGAAGCTGACTGGATTCGGCAGATAAAGTCCATTGCCGCCCGCGCCTTCAAGCGCCAACCCTTTCCCAAACTTTCCCGGTCCCACCTTTGCCCTGAGGGGGTAGGCAGGCCAAACGTTCTCGCCAACACTATGTCCAAGGGTCGCGTCGGACTCGAAGCGATACCAGACGCTCATCTCGGCAGCCCGAAGGTCTCCCGCGCAGACTGTAACCGCGCAGATCACACAGATCGACGCGAGTGTCCTGAGCGCCTTCCTCTGCATCACTGCAACTCACCGATCCGGAACACTCGCACGCTGACATCGCGAGGCGTTCCCATCGACACATCACAAGAAAGCTCCAACCGATTTGTTCCCGGTGTCAGCAAGAGCGCTTCTCCAGCGACCTTCCACGTCTTCCCGCGCCGCTTTCCCGACTTCCACAAGCTTCCTCGGCCGCTGTCATCGATCAGCACCGTTTCTCCCGCGCCAAGATCCACCGGAATCGTGGCGGTCTTGCCGTTGATGCTCAGGACTGGCTTCCGCAACCATGCCGCAGAAGTCGCCTTCGAGAAGGCCTTCACGTCGTCGAACTTCATCTCGCAGGTAGCATTCGCCGGGATATTGTTGAAGTAGAAGAGAACATACTCAATCTTCTTCCAGTCGAAATCCTTCACGTCTGCCAGCCTAAAGACCTGGAGCTTCCAGCCGGTGAAATCAATGGGCACCACCCAGTCTGCATATCTTCCCGTCACGTCGCGGAATTGAAAGCGCAGGGACTCGCCTTTCCCGTCGCCCTGCAGCCGGAAGCCAACAGCCTCATGCTTCGACAAATCGACAGGCTTGGGGAACCTTCGGCCTATCCCACTCCATCCGCCCGCCTCGCCGTCATTCTTTGCCGTGTAAACAGCCCACGACTTACCGGCGAGGGCGCCTTCAGTGATCGTCGTGAAGGCTTGAGACACGCCAGCCCGCACGGGCCCATCTTTAGTTAACCGCTTCCCGTCGCCCACCACGTATTTCTCGTATTGATTCGTTTCGCTCATTCCGTACGCGGTCAGATCATCGAAATCCTCCAGCAGCAAAGCCTTGGGATCGTCGTAGTTGACTGAGGGAGTTGATGGCGAAGCCCCGCGAGAGAGGAGCACTGCCACGCGGCTGGGAACCTTCCGGTCGTTGTCCACTGTCCACACATTGGCAGCGCCATCGAAGGCGCCGAGGCTGTGGGATGGCAGGCTGTCGACCCGCTCAAAGGGTCCCTGCATCAGTCGGTATCCTCCGTCGCTGTTCGGGGCGAGGTGGAGCGTCTCAGTCCGTTCTGTCGATCCAGCGGTAAGCGATGGATAGACCGAGCGTTTGGTTTCTGCCTTGCTTTTCCCTTTGGCTGGGATTCTCTTCTTGCGAGCGTTTGGCATCGGCTCCCCGCGAGCCGCCAGGGTGATTTCGGCGCGCGGAGAAGTCGTCGCGTCTTCGGCGCAGGAAAAACGTACCCCGTTATCGCCGGACGAAAGCCGAAGACTACCTGCCGGTTTGACCTCGCCCATCACGCCACCGTTCGGGTCGAAATGGCGGCAACGACCGTCCCAGCTCATCTCCAGATACTCATCCGGATTCATAGAGACAGGAAACGTCAAGGTCCCACCGGCCACTGTCAGTGCCGGGTTTTTCAACGGCGCCGGGTCTTCGTGCAGGGCCTCGATGCGGCCAATCACGCACGTGGCCTTGCCCCCGCCGGGGAGCGCGTTGTAGAAGAGGTGCAATTCCTTTGCGTTGTTGTAGATGCCCCAGCAGGTATACATCAGGTCGGTGAAACTGTAAGGCCAGGAATAGTTCCAGAACCGGCTGTCTTCCGGTGGATCGAGAATGAGGTACTTCCAGCCGTTGAAGGTGAGGTCGATGTAGTGGTCACGCCTCATGTCAGTGCCCGCGAGTTGGACATTCAGGAGGCCTCCCTGTCCCTCCGAGCGCACCCATAGACCGAGACGTCGATGATGCGTCAGGTCCAGCGGTTGGGGAAAGCGAAGCGACGCCTGGCACCAGTTGGAGACGGCCTTACCGTGGTTCTCTGCACGGTAGCAGAAAGCGGAGCCGCCATCGGGGGTCTTCTCGGTGGAAGCCTCGATACTCTGCGTCAGGTCGGCTGAAGCGCTGCCGTCAGGTTTGAACGGAAGGCCGCTGGTGAAGTCAGCGAGGACGAGGTTCTCTTTGGATCCGTAAGGCGCGAGGCGGGTTCTGGCTCGGATGCGCACCCAGGGCCTCTGTTCTCCGTGAGGATTCCTGTAGCTCCACTCGAACTCGCAGAGTTCGCCGCTTCCCTCGCGTCGTCCGACATCGACGGTACGTGACGGGCCGAACTGCATCGGTCGCAGGTTCCATTCACCGTCCACCGTTTGCTCCAGCGTGTGTTCCACCAACGGTCTTGTCAGCTCCGCGCAGGCTGCGTCGGCAAAGTAGTCGCGGCGCTTCAATTCATCACAGGCGCGAATAATCTCCTGCATCTCCGGCATGCGTTTGTTTGCCCACGGATTGTCGATGTCCACCTGGAACGAGATCGGGGACTTGCCTCCGAGGGCTTTCAGGCACAGCAATAGAACCTCGTCCGGGGTCACGGCATCAACGACCAGAGAGTGCACATGCGGATTGAACCATCCGACGTCACCGGTGAAGAGGTTCCTTGCATGACCTGCCGGGTTTTGCCCTTTGAAGCGAAGCGTATAATCGCGTCGACCGAAGTAGATCGGATCGTAATGAGGACTGCCGCGGGTGATGACATGCCAGGCGAGGTGGGTGTAGAGAGCGTTGCCCTCCAGAATCACCGGCTTCTTCAATCGCTTCACCACTCCGAGCGCGATCCGCCCCTGATTGCGCCACCAGGGAGGCTGTACAGCGACCTCTTCCCCTCCGTCAAAATAGCTCATGTCCGCCCCGGTTTCGTTGAAGACGCGGGCGATCCGATCGCAAATCTCGTCGATCATTGTGGAGTTCACATCGGGACAGTAGACCGTGCCCCCCCAGATAGGAAAACAATTCACGAGGTTTCCGACCTTCGCTCCCTCCGGATGACTGGTGACCGTCGTCCCATGAAGCCCTCGCTGGCACTCGGCGAACCCGGTGTCCGTTCGCCGACCGTAGCGGACGATTTCACCTTCCAGATACAAATCGGCTTTGTCCGGCCAACCCGTGGTCCCTTCCTTCACCCTAATCTCGGTCGCCTTTGCGTCGAGAACGGAGGCGAGAGTCGCGTGGCGGTCCTGCAGCAAACGCGGATCCGCTTTGGGTACGATGTAGGGATCGTCCTTCGGTCCCCAGCCGACCATTCCCTGCATGGAGTGCAGGCCCAGTTGCAGGCCCGCCGCGTGGATCTTGTCGGCCACTTTCTTCAGCCCCTCCATGCCATTGGGGAACAATCCTGGATTCAACTCGTATGAGGGCATCGAGCGCCACGGGTAGATCTCGATGCAGCCAAAGCCACCCCGGGCGAACTCAAGCACCCGGTCTATGTTCTTCTCTCCGACGCCGTGAGCCATGAGATAGGAAGCGAACCGTTCCGGCGCGCGCTTGATCCAGACGCCGTTGATAGTCGGATGCGGAAGCCCCTGGTCGATCTCTACCTTCTCGATCGTGTCGAGCAGTTTGCCTTGCGGCACTCCGAAAAGGGCAAACTTCGCTCCCTCAAATCCGTACTCCCGGTAGCACCGGGCGCAGAGGTGCGCCTTCGCACTGTTGGCCCCAAAGGATTCGGTGAGGTCGTTGCACGCCAGAACACAGGCAGCGAACTGACTGTCCCAGGCGGCGTTGACCAACGTCCCCACGTTCTCCGTGATCCCCAACAGCAGGTTGCAGACCTGCACGCTGTCCACCTCGCCGCCCGCGACCTCCTCGACGATAAGCGTGAAGTAGGACGGAAGGACTGCCAGCTTCGCCTTCACCTGGACTCCGGAGTCGCCGAAGGAAACCGTTGCGATATCACCGTTCAACTCGACTCTCGACGACGGCCAGGTTGTGGTTCCCCTCGCGACAACCATGAAGGGCTGGCCAGGCTCGCAGTAGTCCTTCTTCGTTGCGAGGTCCACGAACGAGCGATTCTTTCCGTCCACGCCGATGTCATAGCGGCAGGCCGAATTTCGCAGAACGAATGCGTCACCGATCTTCATAGGGGGGTTGCTCCTTTGTTTGTCAGCATGAGCTGAGAACTGCCGAAAGACGTTCAAGAGGGCGAGGGTAAGAAGGGCGACTAACAGGCGCCGTCGTCCGAAATCACTACCGTGAAGCATGGTGCGGCTCAACTTCCTTTGAAGGGGTTCACAGACAGGAACAATTCTTCTGCGCGGGCTTCGCTCCCGCCATGTCCATGCGCGGACGGGCCTGCAGCGCGAGGCGAGTCGGCTCGAAGACACGCAGCATCGCCTGATAGTCGGGATCGGACTTGCTGCTGAACACAGCTTTGCCGCAGGCTTCGCGACCTCCTGCCGATTTCGCGAGGGGAGCGGCAAGGAAGTCGTTCCTCTCGGGCTGGGTGATGCGAAGGAACCCACGCGAGGGAGGGCCGCTCTGGTGGCAGCTCGCGCACCGGCGTTGCGACACCTCGCCGAGCACGGTGTTCAACTCCTCCGGGTAGACGCGTCGACCGCCTTCGGCCTGCGGATTGTCCATTTCGTAGGTCCCATAGTAGGGAACGTTCAGGTCGATCCAGGCGAACAGGCGGCGACGGCTTGCGTCCTCCATCTGCACGCGAGGATTGCCTTTCTCGTCCGGGTGACCCGTCAGGATCAGCTTCGACAATCTGCTCGCAGGAGAGCCCCAGGTCTTCGGAGCGATCTGGAGAATGTTTTGCTCCTGGCCGTTACGGGTATCGATCCAACTCACCCAGCCTCGCGTCAGCACGTCGTAGGACACGTTGAACCAGTCGGTCTTATCGCCGGTCAGGTCCACCCCTTTGGGAGGCTTCGCTCCTCCATGGCAATCGGCACAGTAACGGTCGAGGACCGGCTGGACGATGCGGGAGTAGTCGAAAGGCTCGGCGCCCCATTCAGGCGGCTCGAGGTCCCTGGGGGGATGGCGGAGGGCCAGGCCGTTTCGCTTCTTGGGCGTCGTGTGGCGCGGCTCGTGGCAACCTACGCAGCCCTGGGTCTCTCCGGGCATCAAGTGGGTGTAGCTTCGCATCCGCTGGACGGCCTGGCCGTGCTCATCGATTGCCATAAAGTAAAGAGGAACGCCAGCCGGGACTCGAAAGCAGGCTGAGCCGTCTGCTTCGACCGGGACGTAACCGAGGAGTTTCTTCACCGCATAGGTCGCGCCACAGGAGATGACCGGCCGCTGGAAACCAAAACCGAGCACCTCCGTGCGCAACGGCTTCGCCACCTCCTGCACCACGGCGATCTGCTTGACGCTTCCCCGTTGGACGGTGGGCTCGAGCCCTTTGTAAATGTCGAGTAGGAACAGCGTCCCAGTGCCGTCCGTTGCAGCCTGCAGGGACGACCGCAGGACGGGGGGCGATGACTTCGGTGACAACGGCATCGGATTGTAGAATCCTGTCGCTCCCTCGCGAGGTTTGACCAGCCCCCATCGTCCCTGGGAATCTCCGAGGTAAATCGAACCTCCCCCGGAGACGAGGAATTGCTGGGGGTTCAAAGGATAGGGATTCTCAAAAGGCCCCCGCACCATGTTGCCGTCGCCTTGATTCACCCGGCCAATGTTGACCGAGGGTGTCAGATTCTGAAGGGCTGACTGCGCATTCACCCCGCGGGAGCGATCAATGACACCGACGGCGCCGCGGATCGGGCCGTTGTGGCCGGTAAGGGTGCAGAGAACTTTAGCCGTTCCCGGAATCGATCGGGCTTCCAGGAAACTCGCCGGGCTGAGAACCCGGTTGCCGTAAAACACGGACAGGTCGGTCCCGTCGGGGTTGATCGTCCACAGGCTCTGAATGGGAACGGCGGGACGGTCGTTGTACTCCCAACGGGAGTAAAGGATACGGCCATCCGGCATGACACTGGGGGTGAAATCATTGACCACATTGGCCGACAGGCGCCGCAGGTTCGACCCGTCGCGGTCCATGCGATACAGCACTCCTGACGGGGTTGTGAAGCACAAGGCAAAAACCGAGGCGCGGGTGGAGACGAAAGCAATGCCCCCGTCAGGCAGGTAGCAGGCGTTGTAATCGTGATAATTGCCGGAGGTTAACTGCTTCAGACCTTTGCCGTCAGCGCCCACCCGGTAAAGGTGGTAGCCGTCTTCGGCGTTCTTCCGCCAACTGAAAAGAATCTCGTTCCCATCATAGGAGACGTCGCAATCCAGGATCTCACCTTCCGGCGAGGCTACAAGCTCCTTGAGTTGTCCCTCCGGGGTCGCCGGAGAAAGAACGTAGAGTCCGCCCCCCGGAATGAATCCCTCACAACACGCTGTGTAAACATGGGAGGGGTTCAGCTCATGACGCTGGATGACCAGCAGCTTTGCGAAGCCCATCTTGCCCTCCCGCACCACCTTGACAAGCTCGGGCGTTTCCTCGGGCAATTCCCATCCGTTCTTCTTGAACTTGGGCAGGAAGCCTGGAGGTGTCGGCTTTGCGTATACCTGGATCTCGGCGGCTCCTGGGTTCGGTCCGCCATACGAGTTGAGGAACCTGAAAGTGAGCTTGCGTGCCGGCTTCGGTTCGAGGCTTATCTGTTGTGGCCCCGCACCAAACTCGAACCGTCCCCTGGTTACGGGGATGGTATTCTCATCGAGGTAGACCTCGTAGTCCCTCCAACACTCTTCCACCAGCCACGCGGTGCGTCCGAAGTAGTCAATCTCCGCGATCGTGACAGGTTCCTTCCATTCCAGCGAAAAGGTCGCGCGATCTCCGGCGGTCGCCCCCTGCACCGCCCAAACCCTTCCTATGTCGTCCTGTGTCAGAGATCCCGGAATTACGCCATCGATGGCAAGAGCCGCGCGGTATTGGTCTGAAAATTCCGAGGAAGCACTGGCTTTTGCCTTGAGCGCCAGGTTCCCGGGATCGGGTTGTGACACACAGGGAATTCCAGCGCACAACAGCGTCGAGCACACAATGATCAGGGGCAATTCTCGCATTTCCCACCCTCCTGTTCGTCTCGCGTCGTCCTGCCCGCGAGGGACCTGCAATGAACGGACGATCCTACTTCCGGAATATGTATTCGCCGGGGGTGAGCAACCATCCTCCACGAACAAGGGAAACAGTGATCTCCTTCTTTCCCTCCAACCGCCAGCACCTCGCCCGAGTCCATCCCGGCAGTTTCAACCGGAAGCAGTGAAGATTGTTCTCCAGTTCGGCAACGGGTGCGGATAGTGACCCCAGCAGACAATTGCCCACGAGACGCGAGTCAGGATTGAGCGTCAGACGCAGGCTGCTCTTGCCCTCTGCCCGCAGCACGTACAATCCGGTTCCTCCGTAATCAATGTACGGAGAGGACCCCACCCCGACGATAAGACGCGGCGACTTGGGCAGAGCGATGGGGTTCCAGTCGCCGAGGGTTCGGGAGTGCATGACGGTGTCGGGTGTCACAAAGAGGCTGAGATTGCGGGGGAAGGAGGTGGCCATAGAGCCGAGCAGCAGTTCTTCTTTACCGGTGGTGTAGCGAATCCCTCGGGGGAGGTTGCGGAAGGTCGCTCCTCCGATAAGGAAGCTGACGGTCTTCGAGGGAGTGAACAGCCAGTTCAGCCAGTGAGCATTCCAGTCGGTGTTCCATCGCGCGGTGCGGGCACTGTCGTACTGGAACTGACAGGCAACCTGGACCTCACCGCTGCGGAACGAGGCGGCAAGGGCCGGGAAGAGATAGCAGCTCGTGTTTGTCGCGGGGGTGTCAAACTCGTAGGCCAGTCGAGCCTTCCCGCTGAGCCGGGCATCGACGGTCAAAGGAGGCACGTGCGGCAGAAGGTTGAACCCGTCGTTGACGCGCTCCCATCCACCCGGATACGCGCTGACGGTGATGGCCTCACACTCGGAATCGGCAAGGGCCTGCGTCAGATCATCGCCATTCGCCCCAAAGGAGGAAAGGGCGATTGGTTGAGTCGCGCCGGTGGAACGGATCGCCTCCACCATCTCCCGGGCGTATTGCCGCATCAACTCGTAACGGAAAAGAGGGAAGTAGACTGAAGAGTCCTGCAGGCTGTGGTCGGCAAGCCACTTCTGCCACAGGTCGAGGAAAGTTTGCCGGTCGCGCTCGATGACTTCCGGGCGCTCTCCCTGCGAAGTGTATCCACTGCCGTAGAGGTCTCCGTACAGGAAGTAGGTAGGCTCATTCTGGACCTCGAGAAGACACAGGCAAGGCTCTTCCTTGTAGGCCTTTCCCGAATATCGGTTCACGTGGCCAAGGAACTGCTTGAGATAGCGTGCCGCTGCGGCCTTGCCCGAGGGAACGAACATCATCCCCGGCTTGCTGGTCTCCGCCGAGAAAGCTCCTTTGCGCTCGTTGGGTCCAGCCCACCAGGCGATGGGGGTGAAGAACATGTAGGTCCCGCGCCGACTGCACTCTGAGACGAGATAGTCGAGCAGGTCGAGGTGAACGTTGGGAACGAGGTTGCCCTCACCGTCCGAGATTTCGCGATCAAACACGTGGATGCGGAGGACCTCCACGCCCATCTTCTGCAGATGATCGAGATCTTCGAGGATAACCTTCTTCATCGCGTCTGCATCCAATCCCAGCCTTCTGAGATTCTCGAACTGATGCCAGCTTTGCGGATAGTAGTTCACTCCCCACAAGGCGACTTCCGTTCCCTCGGGGTAGCGAAGGACGCCCTCCGCGACATGAAACCGGCGGAGCGGGAGAGGCTTTCCGACGTTGCCGGGGGCCGGTCGTGCGGAGGGTTGAGAGCTCGCCGCCTGCGGCGGCGGCAGCGGGGTCTCCCCTGCGAGCACCAAGTAAGGACCTTTGTAGAGTCCACCGCCATAATTGGGATTGTCAACCATAACGGTCAGAACGTTGTCCTCACCCCAACGAATCAGCCGCTCGGGTAGCGTGTAGTCTCGGAGGATATCCCAGCCGTTAGTCCGGCCAATGACTTCACCGTTCAGATAGGTGACATCGTTGTCGTCGATTGCCCCGGCCACAAACCGGACCTTGTGTCCTCGCCATGTCGCGGGAACCGTGATATGCACACGACACCACGCGTACTCGTTCTCGTTCCATAGAGACGGGGCGTGTATCTCCGGCCAGTTACTGTCCTCGGTTTCGTTGGAGGCCCCTCGGGGATCCGCGGGAGCGGAGCGGTCTGTCCACTTTCGTTTCCAGGGAATAGACGTGAGGTCTATCCCGCGCAGGACAGTGATCCGGGCGGTCGCTGTTCCTGCCCGGCAGACAAGCTCACCGGCATCGACGGATTCCTTCAGCGAGACTCGCGCGGTGACGATCTTCCACTCCCTCGGTTGGAGAGAGAACGGCAGTGAGGTTGGTTTGACCTCGCCGACATTGCAGATCAAGGACAGCGTTTCTGCATGAGACACCTTGTCACCATTGTAGAGGAGAAACGCGACCGGAGCGTCGTCCTGCGCCTGGACAACCAGCGAAGCGGAGGGGCGAATCTCAAGCCGATCTGCCTTGGCAGCACTCGCGCCTCCGTAAACGACGACAACCGCGAAACCCAGCAAGACCTCCCAAACCGTTCGACCTGGTGGCTTCTTCATTCTATGCCTCCTCACCCCTTGCGTTCTCAACCTCGGCGTCTACCAAGCTCTCTCGCCACCTGCCGCCTCACCTGCTCCAGCCTCCCTGCGTCTCTGTCGTAGTCGGTCGCACTGCGGAGGGTCTGCTTCAGCAGTTCCTTCGCTCGGCCGGGTGACTTCCTCGCGAGCATGGTGAAGTAGGTGAAGTCCTCCAGGCCATCTCGCATGGCCTCCCAGCGCAGCGACGAGCGCGGACCCCACTTGCCGGGGTAGATAATCCAGTTGTCACCGGGGGCAAAGCCCATATCGCTGAAGTCCTCGTTCGTCCAGAAAGTCAATCCCCAGTGCAAGTAGCCGGTAGCTCCGTGGAGGAAATTGATCCAGTGAATGAGTCGAGTCTTGACGCAGGCATAGTCGATGAGACGATTGGTGAACTTGCCCTGCGGAACCCAGGCGATGTAGAACCACAACTCCGACCCCTTCGCCTGGGCGTCCTTGAACTGCGGCAACCACTGCTCGAAGTAGTTCAGTTGCGGCACCAGCACCTCCAAGTTACCCGCCACCTCCGAAGGAGGAACGTGGATGGCATCAATCCGCTTCATCTTCGGCGCAGCGCGGTGTGCTCTTTCGGACTGCTCGCGCCACGAGGCGACGTTGACGGGAATCGGCTCGTCGCCGATATGCAGCGCGGTCTTCTCCAACCAGCCCTTTTCTTCGAGGTGCCGTTGGAGGTCGGGCAGGAACTGCTCGATCTCGATGCTGATAGCTTGTCCTGTCTTCCGGTCGGTCGCGGGGCGTGGTGAGATGCC
>JACQGJ010000185.1 GCA_016199605.1 Armatimonadota bacterium
CCTCCAGGTGCCGGGGACGTATTGGCGTTTGGCGTTGTCGTAGAGACGACCGAGGTTGACTTCCTCCTCGGCGTCATATAGACGATGGGCGGTGTGTCCGAGCAGGGCCTCTTCGTTGATCCACAGATCGCCCTGGGCGGGGGCGTCGCCTTCGTTCAGCAGGAACAGCAGCGCGCGACCGCGTGCGCGGTTCAGGTAGATCGAACAGCGAACATCTTTGGATCCGTGCTTGACCAACTGTGCATTGCGCCAGTAGGGGATGAACTCGCAGTTGGCCGTGTCGAAGTAGCCGATCTCCCCATCGATCAGCTTCGTCATCTTATCGGCAACCCACCAGCCGCCGGAAACGTGACCCACATCGTGCAGCAGGCAAAGACCGACGATGCTGCGCATAGGGCGCGGGTCGGCGCCGGCGAGGCCGTAGTTGAAATCGCCAGGGATGCTGGAGTGCAGTCGTGGGATGATGCCGCCTTTGATCCGGCACAGCGCCCGAAAGACATCGGGCTTCAGGTAATCAATCAGGTCGTGTCCAACCCCGTGAATGTAGAAGTCGTTCTCGATGTGCCAGGCGACCTGGCAGAAGGAGAAGTCCACGTGCATGTTCTGGAGATAGAGCGGCGGCCGCCCCAGCTCCCAACCCATCGTCGCCAACCGCTTCGTCAGTTGCCGGCGGATGAAGACATTCGACTTGCCCTGCACCTTGCCGTCGTCTCGCACGTAGGCGCGGCCGAGCGCCACATTGTTGCCGAAGGAGATCGACGAGTTGTCCCACCAGCATCCGTTGACCAGACATTTCTCGACCAGGTTCTTGTGATACCAGACGAAGCAATCGATCTGGCTCTGTGTGAACTCGATGCCGGTCGGCGTGAGTTGTTCCGGGGTCTCCCACTTCACCGTGCCACCGTAGCTCGTCTTCCCTTTGAACGAATTGTCGGGTGACAGCTTCGGGTTGCTGACTCCGAGCCATTCGCCGGAGAAAGTTTTGAACTCCTCCATTCCCATGCCGGTCATCTGACCTGAGCCGTATAGAACCAGCGGTCGCCCATTGCGCACCTTCCAGGCATAGTGACCCTCCCACCACGCGTACTCCGGATTCGACTTCTGCGGATCAAGGAAAAACTCGCGCAGTCTGCGATAATCTTCTTCCGAGTGCAGAGCGTAGCCGTCCACGCTGTCGCCATAGTAGCGGTAGCCGCAGGTGTCGTGCGCGTAGTCCAGACCTCCCGGCTGCCCCCACGCAGTCTTCCGCCAGTCGGCAGACATCGGTTTGACCGGCATGGCAATCACTGCGAACGTGATCGTGCGCGGCTTGTCCAGATTGCACGGCTTGTTGAACAGGCGGAAGCGAAGCCGCGGCGCGCCTTTGATTCGCTCCGCCTGAATGCACGAGATGCTGTCGTCGGTAATCCAGCCTTCATCACTTTCCGCGAGAAACCAGAGACCCTTGTCCCCCGAGCCGAGAAAAGCAATTGGCGCCCAGGTTCCGCGCAAACCGCCGACCGGCGCAAGGTCTTTGCTCTCCCACACAACTCCCTCTCCCGCAGGCAACGCGCCATACTTGCCTCCCGCCAGCATATCGCCGCGCTGCACGTAGATCGTGTCCGCACCCGGCCACAGGTCCCAGATCATGTCGAGAGAGTCCATGGCGACCGGCGTTCCTTCCGGCGGCGCAAGAGTCATCTTCACCTGATACCAGCCGTCATACTCCATCCAGCCATCCACTGTCACGCCCACATTGCCGAGTTTGCCGGAGGCTTGGAGATCGACGCGGTGCCCCTCGACGATTGTGGTCTTCATGCCTTCGCCCGCGAGGGTCGCTTCCTGATCGCCCTGTTTGGCGATGAGGGTCATCGGATTCGCGAGAATGTTCTCGCCTCCAACCACGACCTTGTCGAGCAGGCCCGCTTTGCCCACCTCGTAGTCGCGGTTCCACGGTTTGAGGTGATTCGCTTCAGTTTGAATCGGGGTGTAAGGGGGAATCACACGGTCGCTGACCCCGATGGTGTTGTGTTCCCACGGATAATGCCTTCGCTGGAAATTCGCCGTGCGGGCGTCGAGGGTCTTTCCGTCGGCGTCGAGCAGTTGCAGCTTCGCCTCATACTCCCCGTCCTTCAACTCACCAACGTTGATGAGCGTGTTGCCCGCGAGCTGCGGATTGACCATCCCGCGCCCGTTTGCAACCACCTCCCCACCTTTGCCGCGCACCCGCACCAGGAACGACTTCGCCGCTTGAATCTCCTTCTTCACTCCAAAGAGATCGAGATCGACCCGCGCCTCCAACGAATTGAAGTAGGGATAGTAGGCGATCTCATAGCCATACTCGCCCGCGGTGGGCCGGCTCTTCAGCCACGGCTCGATGTACTGCGCCCAATACTGCGACGTGTTGTGCATGAAGGGGACCTTGGCCCAGTAGAGGACTTTCTCCGTGCCGTCGTCCTGTTTTTCAGTTGCCCGGAGTTCGTAGAGGTTGTTGCGCGGCGACAGACCCTCCTCCAGCTTCTTCTGAAACGTCAGCCCCACTTCTTCGCCGGGCTTTACGGCCGCGGGCTTTGCTTCGTTGAACAATTCTTTGCCGTCCGCATTCGTGACCCGCACTCGCACCTGCAACTCTGAGGATTTCTTCCCCGCCGCACGCACACTGACGAGAGTGTTCACCTCGCCATTGACGATGTCCCCCATCCGTCGGAACTGGACGACCGGCGCGTCGGCATCGAAAGTCATCTCCCCGAACCGCGGCCAGTCCATCCACTGGCCGCCAACCCATCCGGCGAAGTAGATGCCGCCGCAAAAATCGGTGCGGACGAACTGGTTCACCCACGTTTGGCCGTTGGGGTTCTTCACGTTGAAGGCTTTGAATGGAACCGCCATCTCGAGGTCCCAGTGGTCCTCGGCGACGACGCACTTCACCTCCGCGTCGCACGTCCACAGTTGCTCCGTGCCCGGTGTGCCGTTGAAGTGATGCTCGTCGGTGAAAGCGCCGCGTGGGTTCACCATGATCTTGAAGAAGCCGAAGCCATTCTCCGCCGCCTTGCCGCGTTCAGAGGGACAGAACTGCAACTCGACATGATCCTCGAACAACAATGCGCCGTCGTCGTTCTTCTTCACGTTCGCTTTCGGGAACGTCCCTTTCGCATGAGGCGAGTGCATGGCGAGGTAAAGCCGCTGGTCATCATAACCCACATACCAGACCACCTGCTGCACTTCCGGCACCGCCGTCGGCGGACTCCCCGGCGAGCCTCCTTCCCACGCGCTCACCACACCGGTGAAGGCCGACGCTTGTTGCCACTCGCCTTCATTGATCGTTCCATCAATCACCGGAGCCTTCACTATCTTCGGAACGTGGAGCACGGGGGCGACGTAGGCGGGTTGATCCTGCGCCAGGGACATGCCGGCGACTGTCAGGTGACACGCGAGAACTGCGACTGCGAGACGAGTGTTGAGCTGCATCGAAGTATGACCTCCCCTTTGTGAGGGGGGATTATATCATGCCCCCACCTTGCGGACGAGTCTCGCGGGGTTGTAGAATAATCGCAGGCAGTCTGGCGAGGGTTCAAGGAGGGTCCGGTCACGTCCACGTCAATGACAAACGATACCTGTGTGGATGTTGAGCGCGCTTGCGCGATCTGGCAGGAGTACCAGTGAGAGCACGATGTCTCGGGACGAACTGGTATGACCGCAGGCATTGACCCTGTTACCGGGCACGTGTGGTTTGGCGATTCCATCCCCGATGTTGTAGCGCGGATGAAGGAGGAGAAGGCCTTCACTCCGCTCTATTATGTGCGTGTTGGACATGAGCACTACTTCCGCAAGGGAGGTCACAAGTGATTGCCGGCAGAGTGACCGATGAGGGCATTCCTGTCATCCAACTAAAGGTCGCCCGAGAAGGGACTGCCACGCGACTTGTAGCCGGTTCACCAATGGGTAAGTTCAGCCGTCAGCATTGAGTCTGCAACCAGGTGGTGTGGAGCAGCCTGCAATCTGACTTCCGCACCCCCTGTGCGTTACACTCTCGGCAGGTGATCCCAGATGCTTCGATGTCATACTGCGAACCTCCAACCCGAGCAGCAACGGCGCCTGCATGAGGACTTCATCGCAAATGAGGAAGCCTATTTCTGTATGCGTGAAAGCCTGCTTCCGCAATATCGTGGTCAGTGGATTGCGGTTCATCAAGGCCGCGTCATCGCCGCTGGGACGCACTTACTCCAAGTGATGGATGACACGGCTTCTATCGTCGGTCATCCCTACATTGCCAGGGCTGGCGAGGAGGAATCGGTCGTCTTTCATGTCAGGAGGTCGGTGTTCGCCTATGACGACACCTATCAACCCTTTGCGCTGCCTCAAGTAACTGCCACTTTCGCCAACGAAACGCAAACCCATTCACGAACTTACGACAACGTCATCCCCGATATCGGGGCCGACCTGTGTGTTCTGCCCGAAACCGATTGCACGGATATTGATCTGTTCAGTTCCCGCTACTTTTCTGGTTTGTCCGGCGGAGTTGACGGCTCCCTGCTTCCCACTTTGATCGATCGTGGGAATGTGGAAATCGACGACCGCACTGCCGCTGCTTTCTCATACAGCCTCTTTCAGAAAGTCGAGACCGCCTCATCGGACGGGACGTGCTGAACCATCATCGCGTAGTTTTCGACGGGCCGAAGCAACAGGTCATCTTCGAACCTTGACACTGGAGCCACGGAGGATTTCCTTTGCTGATCTTGAACGACTGCAAAAGGTCAAGGAGGAGTTTGAGATGAAGAGATACTGCTCGATATTGTTTCTGGTGTTGGTCTTCGGACCAGGATTGTTGGTTAGACAGGAAGCAAAGGCGGAAAAACAGCCCGTTCTCCGCATCAGAATTCCACGGGAGATCGATACAGATAGCCTGAAGATGATCAGTGGCGTGTATGGAGGAGATGGACTCGGCGTTGGCCCGATAGACACGAAAAGTGGTGTCTATGACTACTCGGTACAACTCGGTAGCAAGGCTAAAACCGTCAAACTGCTCATCTATGCTCCAGGATACAAAATGGTGACGGCTGAGTTTGGCGTCAAGAGCATCTCACCTGTACAACCCTTCGCGCCGCGCTTCACCAAGTTGCCCACTACCCCGTTGCACCTCAAGGTTGTGGGCTCAAATGGAGAGCCTCTTGCCAACCAGAAGATCACCCTCAGTCATGGGTTGGCAACTCATCAATACTTCGGATATTTGGATGGCATGGCTTTCAGCGCGGATCTCCTGACCGCAACGTCAGACAACAAAGGTGAGATTGACGCTGAGCTTCCCCTGTTACTTGAGGACCCATACTTCCCCATATACTCTCTAACCAGCCTGCTGATGTCGAGTCCAAACGCGGACGGAGATTGCAGCCCGTCTCTGTTGCCTCTACGGAGAAGTTACGAGCAACCAGTGATTGTGACCCGGCTCTTTCGAGCAAAGCTGAGCGGGAAGATCACCAAATCCTTCCTGCGTCGCCACAAGGTCGAGGGAGACTTAACGCCGTACATGAACGCTAAGAGGCATAGCCCATTCCGCGTTGAGTTGCGGGCGGAGTCAGGTGATGGTACACGGGGGTACAACTGTATGCTGCTTGGAGGCGGCGAGTTCTCAGTGGTGCTTCCTATAGGCACCTACAATCTGCACCTTGTGGTTCTTGGCAAAGGAGAGACACTACACAGGAAGATCCCAGTTCAAAAGAACGTTGTGCTTAAGGAAAACGAGAACCGCATCCTCGTTGTCAGGTGAACCCACGGTGAGGGCGCAGGAGATTTCTCCTCTACGAAGCATCAACGTCGGCTGGAGAGCCTAAGATGATGACGGTACCTCACCTCTCCAACGGCCACCCCGCGCTGGGGACGTATTGGCGACTGCGCTTGCCGAAGAAACGCCAAGTGGTGTAACCGAACAAGCTCTCTCAGGGCGTGTCAATGCCCGGCGCCGTCTCTTGAAGAGCTTCCCGCAACGCCCTCGCAGACTCCGCCAGCGAGGGTCTCAGGTACGCGACCTCGTCAGGATTGCCGCGGCTCAAAGGTCCCTCGGAACCCGCTTCGGTTTCCACCGAGACAAACACCGGCCCCTCAGCCGACAGGATGACTGGAAGGCACGATTCATACTCGGTGACATCGTCGAAGTGATGCACCCGCTCGAAGCCCGCGGCTTTTGCCATCGCTGCAAAATCCACTTGACCTCCTCCGGGCACGGGCTGGTTGCCGGTAATCTCGTAGGTGTGGTTCTCAATCACGAACAATATCAGGTTGTACGCGCCCGAGGCGACGATGCTGACGAGCGTGCCGAGGGTCATGAGCATACTCCCATCGCCATTGAGACAGATCACCTTGCGGTCGGGGCGAGCGAGGGCGATTCCCAGCGCGAAGTCCGCCGTGTGCCCCATCGCGCTGTCGGCTGACGCGAAGTCGAGATCGCTGGACGAATGCTTCGCCCATGGCCGCACCATGCCCATCGAGGTGACAACGACCTCATTCGTGCGAAGTCGAGACAGAGGCTCAAGGAATTGGTGTTTGGTCAGCATGGTTGATGGTGTGCGTGATGCGTGAAACGTGAAACGTGATACGTGATACGTGATACGTGATACGTGAGGCGTGATTCCACATTGGCGACGGTGAACGGGCACGCTTCACTCTTTACGTTTCACGTATCACGCTTCACGTTGCACTATCCCGTCTCTCTTGTGACCAGGACCGCGACGGGCGCCTGTCGTTCTTCCGCCAGGTCGAAGGCTTCAGCGAGTCGGGGGAGGTCCTCGTCTTTGTGCAGGAAGTCGTAAGGCACGCCCCACGCGTCCAGGGCCGGCTCCAGCAACAATGCGCACGAGTCGAGGTCAGGTCGGCTGAGGTTGTCAGGCGTCAGCTTCCGGTGAGCAGGCGAGAGGCCGCTGGCGACCTGCCGCAGGTAGCCGCGGTAGGTAATGAGACACACGAGCGGCACGCGCATCCGCATGGCAGTCCCTCGCAGAGCGTCGCCACTCTCCAGGAAGCCGGTGCTCTGAATCAGCACGACCGGCTTCTTC
>JACQGJ010000020.1 GCA_016199605.1 Armatimonadota bacterium
GGCGGCGGCATCTTCACCAAAGCCGCTGATGTCGGGGCGGACCTGGTTGGTAAGGTGGAGGCGGGGATTCCTGAAGACGATCCCCGGAATCCGGCGACGATTGCCGACAACGTGGGCGACAACGTGGGCGACTGTGCCGGAATGGCGGCGGACGTTTTCGAGTCGTATGAGGTAACCCTGGTTGCGGCGATCATTTTAGGAGCGGCGACCGCACCTCTCTTCGCTCCAGACACCAACTTCGTCATGAAGCTGATCATGTACGCCCTCCTCGTACGGGCCGTCGGCGTGTTTGCGTCCGCCATCGGCATCCTCACAGTCAAGGGTAATGAGAAGGAAGACCTCGACCCAATGCAACCGATCAACGTAGGGTTCTATATTTCGGCCCTCGTCGCGACCATTGGCTTTGGTCTGGTCAGCCTGTTCTACATGAACAACATCGTTGTGGAACTCAAGAACAAAGCAGGCGATGTGACAGGTACCGTGCCTGTCGAATGGTGGCGTTTCTTCCTGGCCACCCTTGCCGGCATCATCCTCGCGATGATCATCGGAAGACTCACCGAGTACTTTACCTCTGCGGAGAAGAAGCCAGTCACAGAGATCGCGTACTCTTCGAAAACGGGCCCGGCGACAATGATCATCTCCGGTTTCTCGCTGGGTCTCGAAAGCAGCGTCTGGAGTGTCCTGGCAATCGCGGCGGCGCTCTTTGCCCCGCTGGTGATCTTCCCGCCGCAGATCTTCGGCAGCTCACTCTTGTCCTTCTATGGGATTGCGCTTGCTGGTCTCGGCTTGTTGACCACGACGGGCTACATTCTGGCGATGGATACCTTCGGGCCGATTTCCGACAACGCCAACGGCATTTTCGAGATGTCCGGCGCTTTGAAGGAACAGGAAGAAAAGGGCGTGAAGCCGGGCATTCTCTCCGGGGAGAAGATCGTGGCTCGGTTGGATATGGTGGGCAACACAACGAAAGCTCTTACGAAAGGTTTTGCTATTGCCACGGCCGTTGTGGCGGCGACAGCGCTGTTCCATTCCTTTGTAGAGGACGCCAAGCTGACCGGCATCGGATTGCCGATTGACGTCCCCGAGATTTTCATTGGTCTGCTGATCGGCGGCGCAGCGCCCTACCTGTTCTCGGCCTTCGCGATCAACGCCGTTGGACGCGCGGCCTTCCAGCTAATTGAGGAAGTCCGGCGACAGTTCCGGGAAAAACCTGGAATCATGGCCGGTACCGACACCCCCGATTACGCGACCTGCGTCGCCATCGTCACGGCTGCGGCGCAGAAAGAACTGCTGGGCCCCGGCATTCTGGCCATTGCCCTACCTGTCCTCGTTGGCTTCGGCATGAGCATCGGAGGACAGGTCGTGACCATTGGCGGACACGATTACATCCTGACGGGAGCGCAAGCGCTCGGAGGATATCTTGCCGGCGCGATTCTCTCGGGACAGTTGTTAGCCGTGCTTCTGGCAAACTCAGGCGGCGCGTGGGACAATGCAAAGAAGAAGATTGAGGATGGTCTGTTCGGCGGCAAAGGAACCGAGTTCCACAAAGCCGGTGTCATCTGCGACACCGTCGGCGATCCCTTCAAAGACACCGCCGGTCCGGCGTTGAACCCCCTCATCAAGGTCATGAACCTGGTCGGGATTCTGATTGCTCCGATCGTCATACAGGCAAGCATCCCAACGTGGGTGAGGGTCGCGGTCGTCCTTGTGACCCTGATGGCTCTTATCGGCGCGGTTGCTTTCAGCAAGCGCGGGAGCATCGTCGACTCACTCGCGGCAGCAGAGGCCGCTGAGGCGGCCCACACAGAGGAACTGCTCGCAGACACGGCGGCATAGGAAACGTGTTGACATGACGAGGATTCTGCATAAGCCTGCGTCTTGCACCCATAAACCCTCGCCCTTGAGCGCGCCCCACACTTCCCCGGGGCGCGTTTACTTTTGGACTGAATAGGGGGAGAATGATGGTCGAGTGTGATTGCGGAAAACTGTGGTCCGTTTCAAGCACAGCATAGTGGTCACTGACCTACCGTGTCATCTGTACGAGTAAAGTGATGAGCGTCAATGCTAGCCGCGATTAGGCGATTACTGATCGGTGAGCCGATTCCAACCAAGAGGGCCAAGCACCACCGGCTGCCCAAGATCCTTGCGCTGCCGGTGTTTGCTTCTGACGCGCTTTCGTCCACCGCCTATGCCACGGAAGAGATCCTGCTGGCCCTCGCCGTTGCAGGATATTTCCATTATTCGGTGCCGATTGGAGTCTGCATTGCCGTTCTCCTCGCCATTGTGTCCTTCTCCTACCGTCAGACGATCATGGCGTACCCCGGCGGTGGCGGGGCTTTCATTGTTGTTCGGGAAAACCTGGGTCTCTACCCCGGTCTGATCGCGGCGTCGGCCTTGCTGATCGACTACGTGCTGACCGTCGCTGTGAGCATCACAGCGGGGATTGCAGCTCTAACGTCGGCTCTTCCGGCGTTACAGGAACATCGCGTTGCCCTTTGTCTTCTGTCCATAGCGGTGGTTACCCTTGCCAACCTTCGAGGCGCCAAGGAATCGGGCACCGTGTTTGCGGTGCCCACGTACCTGTTCATCGTGTCTTTTTTCATCATGATCGTGACGGGAATCTTCAAGATGCTCTTCAACGCAGACGGGATTCCCGACCCAGCCCCTGTGCCCGTGGCTGCCCCACCCATTGCTCTTTTCATTTTACTCCGGGCTTTTGCTGCCGGGTGTACCGCACTTACCGGGATCGAGGCCATCGCGGACGGGGTACCAGCTTTTCAACCACCCGAGACGAAGAACGCCAGCATTACGTTGGTCTGGATGGCTGGAATACTCATCGCCCTGTTTCTCGGGATCACGTTGCTGGCGCACGCCTTCGGAGCGGTCCCTGACAAGCACACCCACGAAACCGTCGCCTCCCAGTTGGCTGCCGCCATCTTTGGGCGATGCTGGTTCTATTACGTTATCCAGGCCGCCACTGCGCTCATCCTGATTCTCGCAGCCAACACGGCCTATCAGGACTTCCCGCGGCTGTCTTCCATTCTCGCCCGTGACGGGTTCGCGCCGCGGCAACTGGCGAACCTGGGAGACCGGTTGGTCTTTGCCAATGGAATTGTGCTCCTCGGTTTGGTTGCCGCAGCGCTGATCGTCCTGTTTCACGGCAGCACGCACGCTCTGATCCCCCTGTACGCGGTAGGCGTCTTCATGTCGTTCACGTTGTCACAGGCGGGCATGGTTCGACGGTTTATCCAATGCAAGGAGGGTGCCTGGCGAAGAAATGCAGCCATCAGCGGCATCGGATCCGCTACCACAGGGATCGTGTGCTGCGTCATCACCTCCGTCAAATTCACCGACGGCGCCTGGATGGTGATCGCGGCAATTCCCGTCTTCGTAGTCCATCTCCTGGCTATCAGCCGGCATTATCGCGTCTGTCAGCAGGAGTTGTCTCTGGAAGGCTACCGGCCTCAGCGGAGAGTCCACCACAAGGTGATCGTGCTGGTTCCGGGCGTCCATCGGGGCATCATACAGGCCCTTTTGTACACGAAGTCAATTGCCGAAGATCCCGAAGCGGTTTACGTGGAGTTGGATCCAGCGAACACTCCCCGGATTCTGGAAGCCTGGGGCGAATGGGGACAAGGGTTGCCTCTGCGTGTCTTGAAGTCACCGTGGCGCTCCCTGATGGAGCCTCTCCTGGGTTACATTGAGATGCTGGACAACCAACCCGATGTCGATCTCGTCACGGTGGTCATCCCGGAATTCGTAACCAATCGCTGGTGGCACCGGCTTTTGCACAATAGCTCTGGGTTGTTGCTGAAGTTTGCTTTGCTGTGGCGGCGCAATGTCGTCGTCACCAATGTCCGTTATTACCTCGACCGTTAGAATTCCGGCTGGATTTCTGACGGGACCTCTTGCGCGGAACATGGCGCGAGGCTAAAATGGGTGCGGTCTGTCTTGGGATGCCTGGCAGGCCCGCCGTTGTATCCTGCTGAGGGTGAGACACCGACCATGGATATCTCTCATATTCTGATGCCTTACGAAGGAACACCTGATGACGTGGAGGCGCTCAAAGTCATCTGCAAGGTTGCGAAGGAATTCAAGGCCAAGCTTTCTCTTGTGTACGTGATTGAGGTGCCGCTCACGTACTCGGTGGAGGACGAGGACGTGCCTGGACAGGATGAAGCCCAGGAGATCATGGAACAGGCTGAGGAAATTGCCTCCGCCGTCGGTGGTCACGTGGTCACCGAAATCTTGAAAGATCGAGAGGCGGGGCGCGCCATCGTCGAACAGGCGAAGACTCTGGGCGCAAGCCTCATCTTCATCGCTGCAAGCCATCCAAAGCGGATGAAGGCGTGCTACCTGGGCAGCAATACCGACTACATCTTGAAGAAGGCGCCGTGTTTTGTCTGGGTGAGTCGTCACCCGGCGGCGCCACCTCCTTGAGAGGGATTAAGGGCTGAGGGATACGGGTTCCCTCGTCAGGGAGGGAGTCGGCTCTCACATCTCCGTCCCCAGGGGATAGGCAGCCTTCAATGTCTGAATGGTGATGAGGGGTGCTGCCGCTTTCAGGAACCCACTACCCTCCACCTCAACCGTGAACAACCAACCATTCCGAAGGGTGCAATCATGCGAGTTGTAATTCTGGGTTGCGGACGAGTCGGCTCAGAGCTTTCGAAGATGCTGATCGCGGACGGTCATTGGGTTTCAGTCATTGATCGAAGTCCGGAGTCATTCAAACGTCTGGGCGACTGGTTCAAGGGGGACACGGTACTGGGAGCGGGCATTGACACCGACGTCCTGGAGCGGGCTGGAGTCCGTGAGGCGGAGGCGTTCGTCTCTGCCACAAACGGCGACAACACGAACATCATGGCTGCGCTCATGGCGAAAGAGGAGTACCACGTCAAGGAAGTTGTGATTCGGATTTACGACCCCTTGCGTACAGCCATCTATCGTGAGATGGGGCTAAAGACAATCTGTCCGACCCTGGTCGGAGCCTCGCAGATTTACAAGATGATCCAGCCCGGCGAGACGCTCTCCTCAATGCCAGTTGACGATGGCAGCCACGTGGTTCTGGAGATCGCTGCTCCCGCGTCGTACGTGGGCAAGAAACTCCGATCGCTGCCTCTACCAGAGGAAGCAGTCCTGTCAGGTCTATTGCGAGGCGGGTCCGCTTCCGTTCCGTTACCGGATACTCGTCTTGAAGACATGGACCGGTTGGTCATCCTGGTTCGGACGGACGCGGTGGCAAGAGTCAAAGATGTGATGCAGGAGTGAGGAGTTAGCCATGTATCTGCTCATCGTCGGGTGTGGAAAAGTCGGGTTTTACCTGTGCAAGGACATGCTTGCCCGTGGCCATGAGGTCTCCGTCATCGAGAAGCGGCCGGACAAGTGCAAAGAGGCCCAAGATCAGGTTGGCAACATCGTGTTTGAAGGAGACGGCTGCGATCCCTCAGTCTTGGAGAGACTGGGGATCGCACGCGCGGATGTGATGGTTGCGGCGACCGGCCATGACGAAGACAATCTGGTGATCTGCCATGTCGCGAAGGTTTTGCACCCCGACCTCCGCACCGTCGGTCGCGTCAACAACCCGAAGAATGAGCCGATCTTTCGGCGTCTCGGACTGAATGCCGTGGTCAATAGCAGTCAGTTGCTTGCCCACATGATCGAGCACGAATTCAGCACGGGAGACCTCGTCCCTCTGATCTCCTTGCGACGAGGAGGTATGGACATGGTGGAGGTCACAGTGTCAGAGTCTTCTCCGTGTGCCGGCAGGACGATTAGGGACATCCAGCTTCCGGTGAGTTGCACTCTGGTTTCCATCGTCAGGAATGGAGGCGTGGTGGCTCCCCGTGGAGAAGTGGAGTTGAATACGGGGGATGAGGTCATTGCTGTCGTTCGCCCGGAGCACGAGGAGGAACTTCGGACTCTCCTGGTAGGTGAGACCCGCGAAGCCGAGATCCGAGGACCTGTATCAGTAGAGAACGGGCGGTCCCGCAAGATGGGGAAGCTGTTCAAACGAACATGAACCCCGGCGTCTGTCGTGGGGGTGTGGCCTCTGCTAAGGCGCCCTTCGGGAGACTGGATGTAGGTTGCATGTCCGACCACACAATTCAGCACCATGACGGCAAGGTGGTTTGGAGTTGCGCGTTATCGGCGGGAAGTTATTCGCAAGAACCCTCGTCTTATCTTTCATAACGATCATCAACCCGAACCCTCCGACGGCTTCAGCCGAGAATGGCAACGGGGGAAACGGAGAGCCTTTAACAGGCACGGCCCCGTGCCGAGCGAAAGTGGGGAGTTTGTCTCTGTCCTTCTCCCCTGAGAAAGGCTTCCAGCTCAGCGACCAGGACGTGCCGCTCATTGATGGCTCCAATGTCCGGGTGCGGAATACCGCATGGAAACGAGTCTACTTCAACCTCGCCGAGACCTCCCCTAACGTCAAAATGGAAGACTCCGATGGGGCGAAGGTTCTCCTCGTATCCAACCTTCCCGCGAGCGGCCAAGCCGCTGATAGCGCCCAGGATTTCCTGTACACCCTCAGGATCAGCGTCCGCCCCCCGCATCCTCTCGAGTTCACGTCGACGATGCAGCCCAGCCAGGTGGACCTCTCCCTGACCTACACGACTGCCACCAACCTCAACGGCAAAGTTGAATTCGTCGTCGGGTTCCTGAACGCCAACCCCATCAAGGGCCAGAGGTACTTCGCTGAGTTGCGCGGCCGGGAGACCCATGGTCTCCTCCCAACCGAGCCGATCCTGCACAACACTCGCGTCCGTCCCTTTCGTGTCACCTTCGATCAGATGATTCTCCAGTCTCGTCTGGGGATTTGGTCCATCACCTCGGGCGGCGATCAAACGACCTTGACGCTGGCCGACTCCCGCGGGGAACACTGGGCGGTGGAGCAGCGGAAGTCAATCTTCTGGCTTGGTTTTCCAGAGGCCAGGCTGATTCCCGGCAAGCAGGTGACGCTGGCGGCGACTCTGAGGTTCATGAGCGAGCCGCGTCGCTTGGTGAAGTCCCTGCCCATGACGACGACTGGCGCAGCCCTGGGGCATTTCGAGGTGTCGGAGGCACGAGTGCCCGTCGAGGACCCCATTCAATTCATCCCACAACCCCAGCACTTTGACGCCCGCAACCAGGACTTCGTCTTTAACGAGAAGACCAAGATATACCTGGCGCCCCATCCCACGACCGAGGACACCTTTGTCGCTGAGCTTGTGACGAAGGAACTGCGGCATTTGTACGACCTCCGACTGCCCGTGGAACCGTGGAGCGAGGCCGCCGAAGCTTCTTGGCGGAGAGAGCCGAGTAACTGCCTCTTCCTGGGCGAAACCAATGTCCATCCCGGCGTCGACTTGATCTGTCGCAAGGAGCGAATCGAGGTTTCGCCGCAAGCTCCCGGGCCGGAAGGTTATGCCATCAGTGTCAAGCCGCAATACGTGATGGTCGCTGGCGCTGACAGAGCCGGCACCTTCCACGGGGTCCAGACTCTCCTTCAGATGATGACACCACGAGGCGACGGGGCCGTGGTCGCAAAAGGAGGGTTTATCTATGACTACCCGGACTTCGAGTTCCGTGGGGTGCACCTCCTTGCCGATGACTATGCTTACACCTGGATTAAGGAGCTCATCACCAAGGTCCTCGCCCCTCACAAGATCAACAACATCGTTCTGGAATGCGAGTATGCCAAGTGGGACAGCCATCCGGAGATTCAATCGCCCTGGGGGATGTCCAAAGACGAGATGGCGCGACTCAAAGAGCTTGCTGAACGGTACTACATCCAGATAACTCCGTTGGTCCAGTCTCTGGGGCATAGTGAATGGATGTTCGCGAATGGCAAGAACCTGGACCTTGCGGAGGATCCCGGGCACCCCTACTCGTCTTGTCCCTCCAATCCGACCTGCTATGCTTTCCTTTTCGATATCCTCCAGGAGGCTGTCGATCTTTTCAAGCCGAAGTATTTGCACATTGGGCATGATGAGGTCACGCGCAAGGGCTCGTTTGGCCAGTGCGCTCGTTGCGCGGGCCAACCTGCCTCGACACTCTTCTCCGAGAACGTACGGCTAATCCAGGAGTACCTGGCCGCTCGCAACGTCAAGACCATGATGTGGGGCGATATGCTTCTGGCGCCTTCCGAAGCCCAGGACGCCGCCCACGGCGGCGCGCCATATAACACGTACGAAGCAAGAACCGGCCTCTCCAAAGACGTCATCATCTGTGATTGGCACTACAGTCCCTATCGGGATTACCCCAGTTCCAGGTTGTTTACTCAGTCGGGATTCAGCGTCATCGGAGCGACGTGGCACGACCGCCGCAATATCTACTACATGAGCAAATCTGCGAAGCAGGCGGGGGCTTTCGGCATGTTGCAGACGACCTGGACGGGATACAATGGAAATCGGACGGCCCTCCAGAGGCAGGGGAACCAGATCTCCGCTTACCTTGTCGCCGCCGACTATTTCTGGAGCACCGGCCTCCCAAAGCTGGAAGAGTTCCCCTATCGGCCTGCCGTCGCTCTCCGGGAGGCTCTGAGCCACAAGCCGCCGATCCGCCAGGTGCAGTCGGGATTCCTGGTGGACCTGTCGCCGGTGTGCAACGTGGACTTCATGGACGTTGGACAAGAAGGGGGATGGCTGCGCTACGGTCTTCGCTTTGACCTGCGGCGTATGCCGGTGGGGGCGACAAGGTTTGGCAGCTTGCTGTTCCAGATCCCGGCAAGGCGTCCCGGCATTTCTGGAGCTGCGGTCATGCTGAGAGGATCGTATGTCGATCAGGGCCAGTTCCCGCAAAGCGTTGAGGTCCCGATCAACCATATCGCGCACCAGTTGGCTTTCCTGCACACGTGTGGGTGGGCAACTACTGAAGGTCAGAAAGTGGGAGAGTACGAGATCGTTTATGCCAGGGGCTCGAACAAGACCATCGACATGGTTTACGGAGAGAACATTTTCGCCTGGGATGACGAGATCAACAGCATCTCCGATGGCGCAGTGTGGCACGGCACCACCGTCGCCGGTACACCCGTATCGATTAGTTCCTTCCTCTGGGAGAACCCCACACCGGAGATCCCCATCGAAAAGATCCTTGTTCGGTCGTTGAATACCGAGGCCGCTCCAGCTTTGATTTCCATCACCGGTCTACGCCATGGCCACACAGGATCCCTGTCCACCGCCGCTCCTACAACTGAAACAGGCGCCCCGGTCCTGACACAAGCACAGCGGTAGGACGCTCTGCCGCGGCGAAGACCCGCAAGGCAACTGGGCCAACGTCCCACGTCCGAAAGACGAGGCGATTTCTGGTTGACTCTCGTGGCAGTCTGACCTTGCAAGTCATATCTGCTTCAACGTCACGTCGCTATTGAACACGACGAATCCTATGGTGTCGAGGTGGAGGGAGGGGTCGACCAGGTCGGCGATGCGGCGATCGTTGGTGACGACGCAGGCCCCCGTGTCTCGCGCTTTGCGGGTGATGGTCTCGTCGGCTGAAGAGCCACCGGGCACCTTGATGATCTCTCCCCGTTGGATTCTTCGGTCAAGACCTTTGGGGTCGTCGATCTGATAGGGGAGGGAGGCGTCGACGTAGATCCAGATGGGGAAGTGCCCTTGCAGGCGTAATTCCTCCCGTACATTCAGGAGGCTTTGCAGTTTGGCCTGTCCTTTGAGGTCCTTCTCGCAATTGGCGACATTGCTTCCGTCCACGATCGCGGGGGACATCGGGGCGGTGACGACCCACGGGTAATAGTTCCCGTGCTTCCTCATCCCTGCGAGGATGTTCCGGTGTTGCTCGACGTCGAGACGCTTCAGTTTCACGAGCAGCTCCGTCGTCTCCTTGACGCTGGCCTCCTCATTCGTATCGACCTGCCGAAGAATCTGTGCGATGTTTAGAGAGTAGTGGAGCCCGTCGATCTGGCAGCGGAAGACCAGACCTTTCTCCTCGGCAAACGGCACCAGTCCGCGTTCCTCCCGCACAAGCCGGGGCTCTGGTTTGATTGGCTCAGCCTTCTTGGGTGCCGGCTGCGCCTCCAACTCTGCGAGGCGAGAGTTGAGGCGCTGGACGTTTTTACTGAGACCTGCTTCCTCTTGCAGAGCTTTGTCCCTCGCGCGCTCGGCTCGGTCGAGGCCCTTCTGGGTTCTTGTGAGTTCCGACTCCAGCGTTGAAGCCCGTGACTCGACGGTGGACAACTGTCCTCGCAGCCGCTCCAGTTCCCGGCGCGTGGCGCGGAGTTGATTCTCCAACTTCCGATTTGTCTGTTTGACCTCGTTGAGAGAGGTAGATAGAGACTCGACCTTGGACTGCAGCACGCGCAGTTGCCGGTCGGCTTTTTCCCGGGCTTCAGGATCGGTGGCTGGAGGTCCGGCTGGAGACGTGGCCGCGGGAGAATCGCTCCGTTGAATCCCCTGCAAAGTGTCGGCAGTTTTGGCGAGCAGTCGTTGCACGGATTTGCGTGAGTCTGCTGCGAACGCGATCGCGATCTTGTCCCCACCCCAGGTCGCAGCGAGCCTCGTCAGGTCTTGTTCCAGGGATTTGATGGAACGTTTTCTAACCTCGGAGACGATCTCGGGGTTGCCCAAAGTCCAAAGGTGCAGGACCACCCCCAGGAAAGTGTCGTCATCCTGAAGTAGGCGCAGCAGGCGGGCTTGGATCGGCGGCAGGGATAGAGACTGTGGCTTCACCTCAAAGCCCTGGAAGATACTATTGCAGACTTGCGGCACATGCTTGAGAGCCCTCACGCACTCTCTCGCCGGCACTCCATGGATCAGGTTTCGCAGTACCCACGAAGGTAACTTCATCACTGTGTCCGCTTTCTTCAATGCGTGTCTCCTGCGATCCGAGGGATCCACATCTGACGTTGTGCAAAGTAACGTCCAGATATTCTGGTGGGGCATATTCCCCCGCACTTTATCACGGAGGCGCCCGAAGTGACAAGAACGAGCAGGCTGCATTGCTCCGCCGATTCAACGTATGCTAAAATGAACCGGAAAAGGGAAGCAGCGGGAAAAACGCAAACGGAACTTATGTCGTCGTCTCCCGGCTTGCTAAATAGAACACTCCATTGAGGAGGCGCAGGAATGCCTGTCGAGCACGCTGTGTTGACTACCGAAAGAACAACGCCACACGTAACGGATCGGATGCTGGGAAAAGTCGCGGTGCTGAAGACCTCGCCGGAAACGGTGCTGGAAGACATCGCTCGACTGATGCGAATGGTCGGCTACACCGAGGCGTTGCCAATCGGGCACGACACGATCCTGAAAATCAACATCTCCTGGCAGCACTTCTACCCGGCGTGCTCGACGACACCGTGGCAACTCGAGGGAGTCATCAAGGCCATGCTTGCGGACGGCTATCCGGCGAAGTCCCTGATCCCCGCCCAGAATCGGACCGTGGTGGTCGATGCAAAGGACGGCGCAGACAAGAATAAACACACGCCCGTTGTGAAGAAATACGGGATGGACTTCGTGTGGCTGTGGGAGGACCCGATCGAATGGATCGTTTACGAGCCAAAAACGGAGATGACGGTTCTGCACGACGTGTTTCCCAAGGGCATTGAGATTCCCAGCATGTTCATCGGCAAGAACGCCTTGCACCTCCCCACGATGAAGACTCACGTTTTCACGACCACAACCGGTGCGATGAAGAATGCCTTCGGCGGACTCCTCAACGAGAACCGGCACTGGACCCACAGCGTGATCCACGAGACTTTGGGCGATCTTCTCGCGATCCAAAAAGAAATCCACCCCGGGCTGTTTGCGGTCATGGATGGATCCACCACGGGGAAAGGACCCGGCCCGCGTGCGATGGAGCCGGTGATACAGAACTACCTTCTCGCTTCGGCGGATATGGTAGCCATCGATGCCCTGGCTGCGAAGATGATGGGGTTCGATCCCATGAGTCTCAAATACATTCGTCTCGCTCATGAACGCGGACTCGGCGTCGGCAACCCGTCGGAAATTGAGGTCGTCGGCGAGGAGGTCTCCAATGTGAACTTCGGGTACGAAGTGGGCGAGACCCTGGCAAGTCGCGGCCAGAAAGCCATCTACCATGGCGTCCTCAAGCCGTTTGAGAACACCCTCCTCCGAAGTCCCATCGTCCCCTGGTCCTACGCCGCCAGCAACATCTACTACAACTGGTTCTGGTTCACCAAGTATGGCCGGAAGCGGGTCGATGACTTCATGAAGACCGAGTGGGGGAAACTGTTTGACAGTTACTGAGGCTCAGGTTCGTGCAATTCCCGGAGGAGGAACAGCCCACCGGGTAACTCGCTTCCATCTTCCGTCCCGCGGAGAGAATCGAGCCAATCTTCAGGTCACTATCCAGGCGACAAAGCGTGTGGTGTAGTTACCACCGTGGCCCGCCAACACACAACCCAAAGGAGTCGACACAATGGCAATCAGCCAAAAGAGCAAAACACCGCGACAGCAGACAGCTCAGTGGTTCAGTGAGGCGAAGTTCGGGATGTTCATCCACTGGGGCGTCTATGCGTTGCTGGAGAAGGGGGAGTGGATTCGGACGGTGGATCAGATTCCTCAGGATGAGTACGCCAAGCTGCCGCCGAACTTCAACCCGGTGAAGTTCAGCCCTGATGAGTGGGCGGACCTGGCGAAACGCGCGGGGATGAAGTACATGGTCGTCACCACCAAACACCACGATGGGTTCTGCATGTTCGACGCGCACAACACCGACTGGAAAGTCACGAAGACTCCTTACGGCAAAGACGTGATCGCTCAGTTGACGAAGGCGTTTGAGAAACAGGACGTGCGGGTCGGCTACTACTACTCCATCATGGACTGGCAGCATGACGACTACCTGCCGCGGCTTGAGTGGGAGGCGGAGAGTCGCCCGGCCGAGGGACATGACGTGATGGACTACATCAAGTACATGCGCCAGCACATCAAACAGCTCATGACGGAGTATCGTCCCGCTCCTTTCGTGCTGTGGTATGACGGGGGCTGGATGAACA
>JACQGJ010000202.1 GCA_016199605.1 Armatimonadota bacterium
AAGCCTTCATGCGGAAAGTCGCCCAACATCGGGTGCTGCGTAATGAGGGTGCCGTCATGACCGTCCTCATAGGGCGGGTAATTGGCCGGAGGGGTGAAGAAATAATGGCCGAGCGTGAATCCAAACTTGGGACGGAAAGGCCGCACCAAACCTTCCGAAGCTGCCAGGATCACTCGACCCCCGTTTTCCATGAATGGAACCATCTCATCGCTGAGTCGCTCCGTCAATACTACGCGCCCGCGTGCCGGTCCGGGCGGAAGATCACCCGACGGCAGCCTCGAGAGGTCCTGCCATTCTGCAAGCCATGTGTGTCGCGGCTCACCGTCAACGACAACGTCGGCAGGCATCGCGACGTCCCTGGGAAAGAGCCACAAGCACCATTGGTTGTCGAACCATCGGTCTCCCTCGCCCACACGGACGCGGAGCGCCGCGGGAACCGGAGAAGCAACCGCCGGCGTCCGGGCGTGAAGCGTTCCTGCCGGGCAGGTGCGGTAGGGCTTGTGGGAATAGGGGATTTCCCCGGACCTGCAGCTTTCCCCTCCCGCGGTGATCTCCCACTGGACCAGCGGGTGTTTCATCGGTGGATGCGAGAAGTCAGAGGTGTACAGGTCGCATTCAAGGTCGTCGCCTTCAGTGCAAACTCGCTGGTTGAAGCCCAGGCTGGCAAGCACGACGGTATCGCCGTTGGTCTGACGCCAGGTCTCATCGTCGGCATACTTCAGATCATAGAACTCGTCGATGATCCCTTGCGGAGAGGGATTGGCGTCCATGGCGTTGAAATGGCAAATGCCTGCCAGGGTTGCATTCTGGCGCCGGCATCCCTCCATCTTGCCCTTGGCTTCCACGAACTGCAGTCGTTGACTGTTGGGAACGGCCTGAGACAGTACGTGAGCGAGACCGTGCAACTCGGCAGCCTCTTGCGCCATCTCCGCTGCATAAGGTCGAACCGCCCCCTGGTACTTGTCGCGGGAACACACATCCGGAAAGGAGCTCCACCATTGAAACTCATGCTGGACCACTGGCTTGTCACAAGAGGCGTCCTTCGAAGCATCATCATTGACGAAATCACCTGGGAGGTCAGCGTTGTATCCGCCGTCCGTCCAGATCACCATCGCAGTTGGCTTGCGCGCCTTGGTTTCGTGGTAGCATTGCCACGCCGTTCGCGGGAAGTCGGTCTGAGCGCCCAGCTCATTGCTCATGCAGTAGAGGTTGGCCGACGGATGGTCCACGTCTCGTTCGACGACGAGGTTCCACTGCCGCAGCAGTGCAGCGTGATACTCGGGCGACGGCTGCGGCCAGGCATAGACGTGCCACTGTGTGTTGCCGCCCCAGGCGCCCAGAGATCCCATTTCACTTTGGATCAACAGGCCCACTTCATCGGCGACGTCGAGATATTCAGGAGCGGGAACGAAAGACTGGCACCGCACATAGTTGTAACCGTAATCGCGCAGCGCCCTGAGCTTCTTCCGCCATCGATCCCGATTTGTGTCCGGGCAACCCGTCTCGGGGTTGGAGAGGAACTCGCCGGTTCCGCGAAGGTAGTACGGCTCTTCATTGATCAGGAAGTGTTTGCCTCGGGTTGACAGGGTGACGAAACCGATCCGTTCGCTGAGGGCGTCCATCACGGCGCCCTGGCTTTCGAGAACCACGTCTACCCGGTACAGGTTCGGCGTATCGGGACTCCACAGTCGGGGGGAGGGCACAGAGATCACGTGTTCCACGGTGGCTTCGGTCACTGCAACTTCCTCCTCAGCCGCCGGACTGAGGTCAGGGAGAGCACGGACGCTGATCCGGAGCTTCGCCGACCGCGACGCTTGCACGCCTCCGCAAGAGAAGCGGCAGCGGAGCGACCCGGTCTCGGCTTCGGGCACGAAGCTCACTTGCCGCACAAACGAGGGACCGGTCGCGACCAACTCGACGCCGCGATATAACCCAGACCAGTTCCCCTGCCAGTTGAACGCGAGTCCGAGCAGACGGTTCTCCTCATGCACTCGCACGACCAACCAGTTCTCTTCCTCCCTGCGGAGACCCTCGGTTACCTCGAAGCCAAAGGGGACAAACGGTAGGTTGTTCGCTCCGAGTCGATGGCCATTCAGCCATACCTCGGCGCTCGGATGGGCCCCTCCAAAACTCAGCCAGACTCTGCGTTCCTGCCACTCCTGGGGAATCAGGAAGGACTTCCCATACCATCCCGTACCCGTGTAGGTGGCGCGAAAGGTTCGCGCCTCAAGCCGAAAGTCCCACACCGTGTCCTTGCCTTCGTGACCGAAGCCTTGCCCCTGCCAGCAACCGGGGACTTCGATGCGGTCCCCCAAAGCGCCGGGTGTTTCGAACCAGCGGTCTGCCAGCCCTCGGTCCTCGGGATCGAGGCGGAACTGCCACGCGCCGTCAAGCCTCACTCGTTGCTCGGCCGGATGAGTGAGAACGGGATTGGTACGAGCCGGAAATAAAGGAGCGTGATTCATTGACATATCCCTCGCACAAGATCGAGAAAGAATTCGAAGTTTTCCTGGGGACAGGGGGGAACGGCATGATCGATGGCTGGAATGAAGCCTCCGCTTTGCCAGAGCTCCGGGACTTTCCCTTCCACCTCGCGTTTCACATCGTCCGTTGTCCCCAGGAGAACCCGTTTATCGATGCACCCCCATAGGAAGAAGTCGGGATGCCTGCGCCTGAAAGCGAGAGGATCGGATCCCGCCGCGATCTCCAGGGGAAAGATGCCGTTCATGCCCAGCTCCACGAAGCGTTCCAGCACCAGACCGTTGTCCCCGTCGGAATCGAGCATGAAACGATGCTGACCAAAGCTGCGCAAGTGTTGAAAGACCTCCCGGTAGTAGGGCGCCATGAAGCGATCGAAGAACTCCGGCCCGATCAAGGGTCCGCCCTTGCAGGCCATATCCTCGTGGAAAAGTGTGTAGTCCACCCGCGTGGCTTCGAGGACCCGGGGCAGACACTCGCAGTGCATGGTTCTCCAAGTCGCCGCCATGTCATGCAGCGTCTCGGGGCAGTCGTAGAAGGCATAGGCAAGGTTCTCTTCGCCCCAGAAGTTCCGCCAGAACGCATACAAACCCACCAGCCACAGGCCGTTGGGCTCATCGTTTGTTCTGAAACTCTCCGCATCCTGCTCGAGCGTTCCGTAGTCATGCTCTCGAGGATTCAG
>JACQGJ010000199.1 GCA_016199605.1 Armatimonadota bacterium
AACTTGAAGAATAGATACGGGCGGTATCCGGCTTGGATGCCGCCCGTTTGTTCTGTTGGCCGTCGAGGGCGACTTCCTCTGTCTATCAACCGACAACCCGCCGCGTGTTACCCGCCACACCACTGTTCCATCGCTCCACCCCTTCGGCTTGGCCGTCTCATGACAAACGTTCTTGCGTATGTTATACTCTGACGGCGAGATGAGAAAACGACGGACATCAATGGCAGGTGGGAGCCCGGAATGAATCGGGTTTTTAACCAGCGCTACGAACTGACGGAGAAAATCGGCGAGGGAGGCATGGCGGTCACCTATCTCGCGCACGACCAGTTACTGGCTCGAGAAGTCGCGGTCAAGGTGATGCGGGAGCAGTTCCTGGGGGACGAGGAATTCGTGGAGCGATTCCGGCGGGAGGCCCAGTCGGTTGCGAAACTAAACCATCCAAACATCGCCAGTGTTTACGACATCGGACAGGACCAAAACGCCCTTTACATGGTGATGGAGTTAGTCAAAGGGCCCAACCTCAAGCAGCTTCTCAGGAAACGCGGGCGACTGTCCGGCGTGCAAGCGGCCCGAATTGCACGCCAAGTGGCGGAGGCTTTGGCAAAAGCCCACCGCGAGGGGATCGTCCACCGCGACATCAAGCCGCACAACATCCTTCTCGCCGACGGAGAAACGGTGAAGGTCACCGACTTCGGCATTGCCCGAGCGATGGCGGCTGAATCCCTCACCAAGACTCACTCGATCGTGGGAACGGTCCAATACCTTTCGCCGGAGCAAGCCAGAGGCGAAACCTCTGTCCCCGCCAGTGATCTTTACTCCCTCGGGGTTGTCCTCTATGAGATGGTTACGGGACAACTCCCCTTCTCCGGCGAGAACCCGGTTTCCATCGCCCTCAAGCACGCGGAGGAAGAACCAGCCTCGCCGTCCACGCACAGCCCTGACATTTCGGAAGACCTTGAAACAGTTATCTATCGCGCACTTCAGAAGAACCTCAAGGACCGATACGGCTCCGCCCGGGAATTCGCCAAAGACCTGGAGTCTATCGAAAAGGGCCTGAGCCTCGACGATACGGCCGAGCGAACGATGGTCATCAGTCGCACCAAGCCTGTCGCCGGCGATCCGCGCGCAGCGGAGTCCTTGGACCATACGGTGATCCGCCCACCCTCCGTAAGAGAACTGGACCTCCCCTCCAACGCTGATCCCGTCCGCAGCTACCCGCCGCCGGCCAAATCCTCGCGCGCGGGCGGTCTGGTGCTGGCGCTCATCGTAGGGGCGATCGCTGCCGGTATCGGCCTCTTGGTGGCACAAAATGCGAGACCCCACACGGTTGCTGTGCCCGACCTGGTTCACATGTCCCTCAACGAAGCGATGGACACTCTGGAGGAGTTCAAACTGAGTCGGGGGGAATTGAAGCCCGAGTTTAATAACGACATACCTCTCGACCAGATCATCAGCCAGAAGCCCGCCCCAGGCGAGCGGGTTGAAGAAGGGACAGCGGTCGATCTCGTCAAGAGCAATGGACCGAAACCACCCGATCTCACCGAGGTTCCCGACGTGCGAGACACTACGGTGGCGGCGGCGAAACGCATCCTGTCGAAGGCCGGGCTGACGCTGGGCAACGTTTTGGAGGTGTTCCACGATACGGTTCAGAAGGGAGTTGTCGTTCGGCAGTCCCCAAGCCCCGGCGCCCTGATCGGGAAGAACGTCGCCATCGATCTTACGGTCAGTAAAGGGATCCAACCGCCCCCTCCCCCGCCGGCCGACAACAAGGCGAAAGGCGAGCTTAACTATACACTTCCCGCGGACGGGCCGGAGGAAATGAACCTACGGGTGGAGACCACCGACGACGAAGGCGACCACGTCGTCTACGAGCGATCCCACAAGCCCGGGGATGATGTGAAGATTGAGATCGAGGGTGTCGGAGAAACAACCGTTCGCTGGTTTGTGCAGGACAACCTGATCGATAAGATGGTGCTGAAGCCGAAAGGCAAAGCCACAGCGCCGACACAACCTTAGTGGCCTGTAGAGAGGAATGGAAGATTGATCCGGTGTCATCGTTGCGGTCGGGAACTTGAAGAAAGCCTGAGCTTCTGCCCTTACTGTGGTGCCGCAGTGACGGAATCCTCGAATAAACTCAGATACATTGACGAGGATGACGAGCAGGAAACCACTATCCTCCAATTGTCCAAAGACCAACTGCGGGCCCTGGGCGGTCCGGTGGACGTGGAGGGGGCCGTTGCCAGGGTTGAGATGAGGGGACCTGCGGGAGGGCTTATTCAGACAATTCCCCTGTCCAAAGGGATCATGGGTATTGGCCGTGGCAGCGATCAATACCTCCGGGTTGTCGACCGAACGGCTTCACGATGTCACGCGGAGATTCGCTTTGACGACGGTAAGTTCCACGTTCGTGATGTTGGCAGCGCAAACGGGACCCGACTCAACGGGGAGCCTTTGGAAGAGGAGCGAGAACTCACCGACCAGGCTCGAATCGAGATTGGTCGCCACACGCTGATCTTTCTGATCAATTGAGCGCCTCTCAACTCAATGACCTGGTCGACCTCAACTCTCCGCCCCGCGGGGAGTTTCTTCTTGTTGATGCGCTGTAGGGCCTTTGTGATGGAAACGTGCCTTGAATGGACCAGTCGGTCGGCCCGGGAGACCGTGGCGTTGGGATTTCAGTTGGGCTTGCGCTTGCGCGGCGGCGAGTTGATTTGTCTTTCGGGTCCTCTCGGCGCCGGCAAGACAACTCTTACCCAGGGCATTGCGAAGGGACTGGACATCGGAGAGGTCAGCAGCCCCTCCTACATTCTGATTTCTGAATTCCAGGGAAGGCTGCCGCTCTACCATATCGACGCTTACCGACTTGACGACGAAGATCCCGAGGTTTTCGAGACTGGGATTGACCATTGCCTGGGCCGGAGCGGAGTGTGCGTCATCGAATGGGCCGAGCGACTCAAAGGTTGGCTTCCGGCAGAGCACCTCGCGATCCATCTGGACCACGCTCGGGACGGACGCCTCATCAACCTCCGCTCACATGGTCGCGAGTATGAACCTTTATTGCGAGAACTGAAAGCCCGTGTACCTACTGGGAATTGAGACTTCCGGCGCTCAGGTGAGCTTTGCAGTTGTCGACGACGAGAGAACACTTGTCGAATCGACCCATCCGACTGCTACGGATCTGTCGCGCCACATTATCAATTGGATTGACGAAGTTTTAGGCGTAAGTACGTGCTCCCTCCGCGAACTTGGCGGACTTGGCGTCTCCGTCGGTCCCGGGTCATGGACCGGCTTACGAATCGGTGTCAGCACAGCCAAGGCTCTCGGGCAAGCTCTTCAGATCCCTGTGGTTGGAGTTGCCACCTTCGATTGCCTCGCTCGTTTCGCAGCCCTCCGCTGGACAACTGGCGCGTTGTTTACTGTGGCTCCGAGCCGTCGAGGCGAAGTCTTCGTTGGCCGGTATCATATTCTTGACGGTGCGGCCCACGTTGCCGAAGACCCGGCTGTTCTGCCCGTGGAAGAACTACTGGAGGAGCTTGCCAAAGTGCCGGAGAAAGCTTATGTGTGTGGCGAAGGAGCAAGGGTCTACCAAGACCGGCTGGCCCCGATTGCAGCGGAATCCTTCGAGCAAGGGCCCGTCCTCAGCCGGGCCAGCATGATTGCCCGAATCGCGTTGGAGCGACAGTGTAAAGGCGATCTTCAACCTCTGCACTCTATCAAGCCCCGCTACCTCCTCCCCTCACAGGCCGAGAGGAACGCGGGTCTGGTCGTCACCGGTTGACGGGCGGTCAAGTCCTCTCTGCGCATGGCACGGCAACACATAGGATGCACGACACGGAATCCCCCCTCACCATCGGCCCAATGACTGCCGAAGACGCGGAAGCCGTTGCCGCTATTGAAACTCAGTCTTTTTCCATGCCGAGGACTGCCGAAAGTTTCCTTAGTGAGATGCGACAGGATACGACCTGTTTTCTTGTGGCACGGATTGCGGGGAAGGTGGTCGGTCACATCGGCCTATGGCTCATCGCTGATGAGTCGCATATCATCACCCTGGCGGTCCACCCAGAGCACCGTGGAAGGAAAATAGGGGAGGGTTTGCTGGTTGCGGGGATTGCGCAAGCTCTGTCCAACGGAGCAAAGCGGATTACCCTCGAAGTCCGTTCATCAAACGAAAGCGCTCAGGCTCTCTACCGAAAATATGGATTCGTCCCTGTAGCCCTTCGGAAGGGCTACTACCAGACAGAAAAAGATGACGGCGTGGTAATGTGGGTGGATCAAATCGACGCGCCTCACTACGTCCAGAGATTCCAGAACCTCCGAGACCAGCTTTCATTCGACCTCGAAAACAGCCTCCATGGTGAGAGTCGGGCAGGTTGAGAGCCTCGACAGCAGTTCCGGGTCGCAGCAATCGTCAAACGAGGAGAACAAGTCCTCGATGGACACCTGAAGGTCTCGGCGCACGCTCTGGACACGACGCTCGTTTTCGGCGGCATGGTATCCGAGAAACGACTCCACCTGCTGGTCTTCCAGCGCTGCGACGACCTGCCCGAGGACTGCCTGCGCCCGTTGCAGGCGGCCGCGCATTTCGGGGCCAACGGCGCGGAGAAGCCTCTCCTCCCACTCATCACACGCGATGGACTCCTCTGAGGTCACAAGGTGACGCTTCCCGTCAATCTCAACCAGTGACAGATTGCCGCGAGCGTACTGATTCCATTTTGCGATCAGCGTGGGACTGGGATAGGCGTTGTGGTACGCCCGAAAAAAGGTGTTGGCCCAGTAACTCTCAGCTTCACGAAAGGCCGGCACAAACAGGTCCGGGAAGATCCTTAGAAACACCGTCTTGTTGTAGCGAGTGTGCCGACAGGCGCTTCGTTGCGATTCGCTGAACCCCAGATAGTCCGACAGGTCGAAGGAGTCAACCGCGGGGTATTCGTGACGAGCCTGA
>JACQGJ010000192.1 GCA_016199605.1 Armatimonadota bacterium
AGGGGTCTGGGAGAATACAGGGACACTCGCCTTAGCCTGCCGATCTCATTCACCGGCGAGATAAACTCGCAGGGGTCTTTCCTTATGATACAATTCCAGGACAGTTTCGGTGAGCAATCGGCAGGAATATCGTTTTGTGGCTATGTACTCGACTCAGACAATTGCAGATCTGCAAGACACCGGAGGTTGGCCACTGGCTTTTGCCCACGTTTGGGGAAGGAGTCTTCGCGGGTCACTGCGCGCTGTTCGTTCAGGCAACCCTTATACGAACGGTGAGGAACCGGGATCGCAACAGCGACGTACCTCAGGAAGTTGGTCTTGTGTTGAGCAAGCCGCCCAAGATGAATGATTTGCTGAGATTGTCGAGACGGGTGGCGGCAAGCCTCCGACCAGCACCCCGTTGCTGTGGAGCTTAGCCCTTCGGGCACCTGGATTGCAGGAAGAACCCAAGCAGACGGAAGGTTCACACCACCACTCCACCACGCTATCTCCCCACGACTCCATCGTCGGTTTGTGAAGTGTCCGGAGACGTTAGCTGTTCAAGTCGTCGAGGGGGATATAGCAGCCCTTCTCCTCCGATGAGGCGGAGGACTCCGAGCGTTTGGAGCCGGTGCATCCATCGCACCCGCATCCGCAACCCCCAGCCCCTTTCTTGCGGGTGCCCCGCCAGACAAGCCACCCCGCGGCGAGGGCGACAAGCGTCAGGGCAAGGATATTCTGAAGATCGGCGGTCATTCCTTTCACCCCCATCCCATGGCTTTACCGACCTGGTAGAGGGCAAAGGTCACGACATAGGCGAGGGTTGTCAAGTAACCCATCATAAAGAGGGGCCACCCCCAGGAGTTCGTTTCCCGTTTGACCACCGCCAGGGTGCTCACGCACTGGAAAGCCAACACGAAATAGACCATCAGGCAGACCGCGACCAGAGGGGTATAGACGGGACGTCCGTCGGGGCGTCGTTCCCGCCGCAGCGCTTCCCGGAGGGTAACGGAGGATTCGTCGGCGTTGCCGACATTGTAAACTGTCGACAGGGTGCTGATAAGCACTTCCCGGGCGGCGAACGAGCCGACCAGTCCGATGCCGATTTTCCAGTCGAATCCGAGCGGCTGAACGACCGGCTCGATGAGCCGTCCGAGTCTTCCGGCGTAAGAATGGCGAATCTGCGCTCCGGCAACGGCCGCCGGCGATTCTCCCGGTTTGGGTCGATAGTGTGGATAGGACGCGAGGAACCAAAGCACGATGGAGATCGACAGAATGATGGTCCCCGCTCGCGACAGGAACTGCCACCCCTGTTCCCACATGGTGATGGCGACGTTGCGCAGGGCCGGCGAGCGATAGGGGGGAAGCTCCATCAGGAAGGGAGCCGGTTTCCCCGGGAATAGAGTCTGCCGAAACAACCATCCGACCGCGGTAGCCATGAGTATCCCCAGGAGGTACATGCTCAACAGCGCCAGGCCGGGCAGACGGAAGAATCCCCAGACTCTCGTGTTGGGGATGAAGGCCGCGATCATCAGCGTGTAGACCGGGAGACGCGCGCTGCAGCTCATCAGGGGAGCAAGGAGGATGGTCAGGAGTCGATCCCGCCGGTTGTCGATGGTTCGGGTTGCCATGATCCCCGGAATCGCACAGGCGAAGCTGCTCATCAGAGGGATGAAGGATCGACCGTGGAGACCCACCGAAGACATGAGCTTGTCCATGATGAAGGCGGCGCGCGCAAGATAGCCGCTGTCATCCAGCACGGCGAGAAACAGGAACAGAAACAAGATCTGAGGAAGGAAGACAACCACCGCTCCGACCCCCGCGATGACTCCATCGACGAGGAGGGAGGCCAGCGGCCCCTCCGGCAGGACGGCGCTGACAAACCGGCCGAGGTGTGTAACGCCGGACTCGACCAGGGCCATCGGTAGCTGCGCCCAGGTATAGATCGATTGAAACACGAAAGCCATGAGAGCAAGGAAGATCAGGGGACCAAAGAAGCGATGGGTCAGCACCCGGTCCACGCGCTCCGTGAGAGTCTTCACTTCGTGGGACGGGACGCTCATCACGTCCTCGCACAGGTCAGTGATCCAGTGGTAGCGGGTGGTGGGCTCATCGGAGGAAAGCGCGACGCCCTCGTCTGCAAGACGTCTGCGGGCGGCGGCGACACGCGGCTGCCAGTTGTGTCCCCAGCGTCGTTCGACCTTTTTGGCAAGTTCTTCGTTGCTGAGCATCCGCAACGCCAAGGCGTCGGCGAGATGGAGGTCGACGCCTAAGGACTGGCTGAGCCCCGCCGCCAGGGATTCCTTTTCTGTCTGAATCGCTGCTGGCAGGGGAATCCGCCACTCGACGTCGCGGGGGTAGTCATCGAGGTACTGGCGCAGCTTGTCGACCCCGCGCCCTTTGCGGGCCACCAGCGGCACAACGGGCATGCCCAATCGCTGGTGTAGCAGGTTGACGTTGACTTCGCGTCCGTAGGACTCCGCGAGGTCGAGCATGTTGAGCGCGATGATGACCGGTAACCCCAGTTCAGCGACCTGGGTCACCAGGTAGAGATTCCTCTCCAGGTTGCTGGAGTCGACGATCACAACTACCATATCGGGGCGCGGGGTCTCTTCCTGCAAGCCGAGTAGAACATCACGCACGATGTCTTCATCCGGGGACCGCGATTCCAGACTGTAGGTCCCCGGCAGGTCCAGGAGGATCACCTGCCTCCCGGAGGAGGTGCGACAGCGACCTTCCTTCTTCTCGATTGTGACGCCGGGATAATTGGCGACCTTTTGACGCATGCCGGTCAGGGCATTGAAAACCGTCGTCTTGCCAGCGTTGGGATTCCCCACCAGGGCGATATAGCGCGGCCGGTCCGGTGCTTCGGCGCCGTTGGAAGGTTCTGCCGCACCAGAGAGGCGCTGCCGGCTGGCGGCGTGTGAATGACAGCTACTCATTCGTTACCTCGTTAACCTCGAGTGTAATGCTTTGTGCTTCCAGACGCCGCAGGCTGAGGTGATATCCCCGAACGACGACCTGCAGCGGGTCCCCGAGGGGGGCCAGTTTCACGACAAAGACCCGGGTCCCCGGCACGAAGCCAAGCTCCATGAGTCTCCGTACAAGCGAGGGCTCACCCGACAAGTGGGTGATATTGCCTTCCACGCCGGGACAGCAGCGGTCCAGAGTGGTTAACGGCATCCTATCGGTTCCTTCCGTGTAACTTGGCGCATACATGTTGCCTGCAACTGATGAACAACCCGGTTGTGTTTACCAGCATCAGTCGTGTTCTCGACTCCCCCCGCGATCTGGCCGAGATCGCGGGGGGAGACTCTCGTAGTTGCTACTTGCTTTTCGGCAACCACTCATATTCGTAGAGAAGGCGGAGCATGAGGTCGTCCGTCCTGTCGTTCAACCCAAAAGCGGCGTTCAAGTTGAGCCGCTGGTTCGGAGCGAGGTCGATGGCGACGCCCGGCCCTACAGCATGTTTGGGATCGTGGAAATTCCCGAAGGCCTCAATGGTGCCTCGCGTCCTTCCGCCAATCGGCTTGCTGACTCCCGCCGCATATCCAACCTCGATATCCTCGCCACCGGCCAGCTTCTTTTCCGCAATCAGATTCAGAGCGAAGTTCTTGTTCCCGTCCAAGTGTGAGAAGATAGCCTTTGTTTCCAACTCGTAGGGAGCGCCTTCTTCCTTTTTCAATTCCAGGTACCCGGCGGGCAATAAATGCCGCTCCTTGAAGTTCCCGAACCGATACCGCTGCTCCAGTTTCCATCCTTTTGTTTCCAGCGACTCGCCTCGTTCCTTCTCGAAGATCACATACGGCGCGATTGACCAGCGATCCGTCACGCCATACTCAAACTCCGCCTGGGTGGTAAGTTGGTCGGCCCCAAACTGGTGAGTGGCCCACAACTCAATCTCCTTCTCGCCCTTAGTGGGAGTGAACCATTCGTAGGTCCATACAAAGTCTCTTTTGTGTGCGTGGGAAGGCGCACTGAAAAGGCATAACAAGCCAACCAATCCGATTCCCAATCTGCATACCGAGTTCATTACGCAATGTGTCCTTTTCAATTCTCGGAAGGTTTCAGCCTTCCATTGGTATTCTTACAAGGCGAGCTGCGCGTGGTATGCTGACCTTGGACTCGTCGTAGCATACCACGGCAGCCATTGCCGAAGAGTGTGTCTTCCCCACGGTCTTCGGCTTCTCCCACTCATGATGCACTCATCACATCATACGTGGATCCTGTTTCGAACTTCTCTCGCATCACCACCATGTTGCGTCGGCACGGCCATTCCAGAACCCATTGTCTGCAGCGCCGTCGCCATTGTAGTCGTCCAGCTTCGACAGCTTCATCGCCTTCGCGTGACCATCGGCAAAGGCGACATTGACGAGGCCGTTGTGCCTCTCCGCGGGGGTGGAACGAGAAGTCCCATAGAATCCACTCGCATTGCCGCTGCCTCGAGAGGAGGGCAACAGCGGGTCTACTGTGTAGGCGCCATCAACCGGATTCGTCCCCGGCACACCGTTGGTGTCTGCCAGGGCTACCGTCTCCGACGGGCTGGTGATGTCGGCATCTGCCGCCGTAAACGGCAGATTGGGGGGCGCGCTGCGGCTGTTGCCGAGGTACTGGTAATTGTAGCCATAGCCGCCATAGCGGATGCTGGTATTGTAGGCGAAGGTCTTGTTGACAAGACTCGCCGGCGCCGAAGGGCATAGAAACACCTGCGGGTTCTTCACATAGGGCTGGATGTAATCCGCCCATCGCAGGCGAGGTGAGAAGCTGGAGGGTGACGAACTCATCGGATACGCCTCATCGGAATCATTGACGTACATCTGAATCGCCAAGCCCAACTGTTTCAGATTGGACAGGCAACTGGTCTGCCTGGCTTTCTCCCGCGCCTTCGCAAACACGGGAAAGAGAATCGCCGCCAGGATCGCGATGATCGCGATAACGACGAGCAACTCAATCAAGGTAAATCCACGAGGGATTGCGCCGATACGCGACGCGGCCTTGCTTACGTTTCTACTGACAAACTCTGCCTTTGCAGGCAACCCGACTTTCACGCTTCAGATCCTCCTTGGGTTACGCTTTACGCATTTGTCATTCCTTTGACTTGACACAGGGGGACTCGCGTGGCAGACTCTGGATTGTTCGGCTGTGGTCTACCACGGCTTTGGGCCGTCCTTGCTGTCACGGCACCGACGGCCCCATTTTTTGTTCTTCCGATCTCAAACTGGATCAATCACCTCCTTTCCCATGCCGCAGCGCACAACTTACGCCGCGAACAAACAGCGCTGCTCGCAGAAGGCGCAATCGGCCACTTGACACTCGCTCCGGCAAAACCGCCGGAAGGAGCGCATGCATTCCTTGGCAGCCGGATTCTCGGACGTCAGGAAATGGACCAACGCACACAACTGGTGTCCCGCTTCGGTGCTCATCAAGTGCTCGATCTTACAACTGTCGATGTCTGCGTTCTCCTCATTGACACCGAGAATGTCTTGGAGAAACTGTTTCAGTAAGCTCTTTTTGGCGTGGGTGGTCTGAGCGATAAACTTGCCTCGCGGCGCCAGGCGAAGAAACGCGTTGGTATCGCGTTCCACCAGCCCCTGCTTTTCAAGGGACTTCAGCGTGATGCAGGCGCTGCCGCGCGTGATGCCCAGTCGGCTGGCGACATCGGTCACGCGTGCATACCCCAATTCATCGACCAGTTGCGAGATCGTCATGAGGTGGTGAACGGTGCTGTGGGTGACCTCATTTGCCTCGAACGCTTTCCACACGTGATCCATAGTCGAGCTCCATTTCTGTTTTACTAATAAAACAATTGGTAGGAATATAATGCAAATGGATAGGTATGTCAACGATCTTCGTGAAATTCCTCCGGAATTCTTGGGACCGTCCGTCTTGTCTCCTCCCTCGATGAAGCACGTCCAATGCCGTTTCCGGGGTAGATTCAAAGCACCAGTCTGTTGACCGAACACTCAGGGTTTGGTTTAATGGAGCGGCCTGCTGCACCAAAAGGGAGTAATGGAGTAGTCGAACTCTGCGAGTTCGCGGAGTGCTGGGGTCATGCAACACTCCATTGCTCCAGGACTCCAATACTCCCGACTGGTTGGCAAGATTGAAATTCCGAGAATGTTAACCAAGGAGTTGTTTGATGGAAGACAACGGCAGAGCTTTGGCAATTGCTGCACACCCGGACGACGTCGAGTTCTTATGCGCTGGGACACTTGCGCTCCTCCGGGGAAGGGGCTACGAGATTGCGATCGCCACCATGGCGCCTGGGGACTGCGGCTCTGTGGAATTGTCCTCTGAGAAGATTTCGGCTGTTCGTCGCAGCGAGGCCGCCGAAGCCGCGTCGATCATCGAGGCGAGATACCTTTGTCTCGAGGAGCGGGACCTTGCCATTGACTACGACACGCGGACAAGGCGAAAGGTGACCTCCTTGCTGCGTGAGGTAGACCCGTTCCTTGTCCTGACACACCCACCAGTCGACTATATGGTGGATCACGAGGTCACCAGCAAGCTTGTGCGCGATGCCTGCTTTGCAGCAGCTATCCCAAACTTTGCCGGAAGTGGAGGCGAGAAGGCCACGGGGGGAGTGCCCTACTTCTACTACTTCGATCCCATCGAATTGATCGACCACTATGGGAATGCGGTGGACGCGGAATTCGTGATCGACATCTCAACGACTTATGCGACAAAGCGCAAGATGCTGATGTGCCACGCCAGCCAACGCGAATGGCTGCTCCAGCATCACGGTGTGGATGAATACACAGAATCGCAGCGCCGGTGGTCAGCCAAGCGTGGGAAAGAGCGCGGTGTGGAGTATGGGGAGGGCTTTCGGCAGTACCTCGGCCACGCCTATCCCGATGACAACATCCTCAAGGACCTCCTGGGCTGAGAGCGAACTTCTCCGGCGAAGTACCGTAGCCGCGAACTACAGTGAGTCAGACCCGCGGTCTCCCGTGCGGACACGGATAGACTGCTCAACCGGCATGACGAAGATCTTCCCATCACCAATCTCACCGGTATAAGCGGACCGTTGAATGGTCGCGAGGACCGTTTCGATCTGCTCGTCCTCGACGACGATCTCCAACCGGATCTTCGCCAGGAGATCGATCGTGTATTCGGAGCCGCGATACCGCTCGACGTGGCCCTTCTGTCTGCCGCAACCGCGAACGTCCGTCACGGTCATTCCCAAGACGCCCAGGTCCATGAGAGAGGATTTCACGTCGTGTAGTTTGTGCGGTCGTATCACCGCGACGATCATCTTCAAGTGTCACTCACCACCCACTTAAGTTGCTGAGGCCCGTCGCTGCCAGTGCCGGAGCCGCACCTCAGCTACTGAGTCTCTCTAAGCCGCTCCGGCCCGTTCCTTTTTCTCTTTGAGGAACTTCGAGGTCATCGCTATGATGTCTCGGACTCCAAAAGGCTTGGGAAGACAGGATACAGCGCCTTCCCGCATCATCGTAGTGACCCGTGGATCATCGGGCAAGCCCGTGATGATTACAACAAAGAGGTCCGAGCGCAGCTCCCGAAGGGCGTGCAAGGTTTGTGCTCCATCAATGCCGGGCATATTCAGATCGAGGTAAATGATATCGAACGGCTCCTCGACAACTCTTCGGAGAGCCTGGTAGCCACTGTTGGAGACAACCACTCGGTGTCCTTGCGGCAGGAGGCTCGCCTGGATTAGCTCCGTCACCGACCGGTCATCATCGACAACAAGGATATTCCCACCCGAGCCTCGATCCTGGTTCATCAACTCGAGGAAGGCTTCTGCAAGCGCTGGGTCGAACTGCGTGCCTTTGAATTTGTCAACCTGCTCCAAGGCCTGCTGCACAGTCAGCGCGTTACGATAGGAACGAGTGGAGGTCATCGCATCGAAAGCATCCGCGAGGGCGATGATCCTTCCGGCGAAAGGAATATCGCTCTCTCGAAGCCCGTCAGGATACCCGGATCCGTCCCACCTTTCGTGATGGCTTCGGACACACTCGGCGACAAGGTCACTCATGTGCCGGATGCGCTTCACGATGGCCCATCCATGCACCGTGTGTTTCTTGATCTCCTCAAATTCCTCCGCTGTGAGCTTGCCTTCCTTGGACAAGACCGTGTCCGGGGTTCCGATCTTGCCGATGTCATGGAGGAGTCCTCCTCGCTCCAGCTCCCGGAGAAAGTCTTCGGACTGATTCACCCGCTTGGCCAGCATTACCCCGTAATCGGTGACTCGCCGAGAGTGCCCTTCGGTGTACCGGTCCTTGGCTTCGAGAGCGACTGCCAGGGCAGCGATTGTATCCAGGAACAGGGCATCGATGGTATCTTTCTGCTGGCGAATCTCGACGGTTTGCGCCCGGACCTTCTCTTGAAGGTTTTCATGAAACTCCCGGTTCTCGAGAATGAGCTGCCTTCTCTCCAGGGCCTGATGGGACGAGACGAGAACCTCGCTCAGCTTGAAGGGCTTGGCAATGTAGTCCGTGGCGCCCAGCTTCATCGCCTCGATGGCAGTATCCCTATCTGCGTTGGCAGTGACCATGATGACCGCGGCGTCTGAAGAACTATCCTGAACTCGCTGTAGGACCTCGATGCCCGTCATGCCGGGCATATTCACGTCAAGCAGAATGAGTTGGATCTCTTCTTGGCTCAGAATCGAGAGCGCTTCTTCTCCTCCTGCCGCGCACAAACACCGATAGCCCTCACGTTCAAGCGCCGACCTCAGCATGTCTCTGATGGCTGGTTCATCGTCTACGATGAGTACATTGGGAGTCAGGTCACTCATACGTCCCTCACCTCCTTGTGAACCTCAACAACCGGCTTGCCGTCTAACAATTCGCAAGCAAGCGATCGCTTCCTCTTTCGTCATTCTGTCCGGCCAACGAAGGATCGCTCACAACCCTTTGTTAGAGGCTTAGACAGCCGCAAGGCAAATTTCGCCTCGCCGCCGCCGAGGCTTTACTTCCGCTCGGTTGTCAAAGACTCTGTTTGTGTAGGCTGAGGCCGGTGTGGATTCAGGCAAGCAATCTTGTTATTGGGTGAACTGAATGAAGCAGAAGTGCTGTCTGATATTGTATCCGCTGTTTGTTGCTACTGGTGTTTTATCGTTGCACCTCGGCCCCGTGGGGGCCGGGGAGAACAACATCCCTAAAAGTCTCAGTCTGGGAGGATCGAGATTCGCCGTTGTCGGTGAGGGTGAGGACCGCCAGTACGACTTTCGGCTCGATCTGTCACGGCAGAATACTTCTTCCCCGGTAGAGATCCTGGCAGGCTATCAGAACAAAGATAATTTCTACAGACTGGTTCTCACCAATGGCTCGGCCGAGATGTTCCGTAGGCTATCCGGCAAGGAGACCAGACTGCTGGCGGGAACCGGGGCCATACAATTGGCGAGTGCGCTACACGTTATCCTTCGCCGGCGTCACTCCATGTTCTACCTCGACCTCAACGGGAAAAGCGCGCTCGAAGCGATGGACTCGACCTTCAGCACCGGCAGCATTGCACTGCGCGAGGGGAGCGGGACGGTCTCCAATCTGCGCTACCAGCCGGTAGACGACATCAATTTCTCCGACGATTTCATGCGGACGGACCAGGAACAGCAGTTGGGAGTCTGGAAGATGGTCAAAGGATCGTGGCGTTTCCACTCGGTCCGGGAAACCAACCCCAACGCCGACTTCCGCCGAAGCGTGAATCCCTTTGCCTTGGGGGGACACGCCTCCAGCAACCTGGTTCACATCGCCAATCGAACTTTCCCCGACATTGCGCTGGTCACGGCCGGCTACGGGTTCTGGGTGGATTACGTTTACGAAGCCTCCCTGAAAAGCACGGGCGGAACTGCCGGCATCGCCTTCAACTACAAGGGAGACCAGGACTATTACCTGGTGCGCTGGGACATGTCCTCTCCCTACCGCCGGTCCTCAAAGATCGAGCTTGTTAGAGTCAGACCAACGGGGAAGACAGTGTTGGAGTCCGGTTACGCGGAGTGCGGCGCCGATCAATGGTATCGCCTGGGAGTCCATACCAGGGGTAGACGCATGCAAGTCCTCCTGGATGGCGACCTCCTTTTTGACGTTGTGGACCGCGAGGCCACCGGCGGCCTGGTGGGTCTCTATACGGAGGGAACGCGGGAATGCTATTTCGACGACATCTCCGTACAGACAAATCGCTATTACGTGCTGGACCGCTACGACACGTGGATACGCGATGGCTCGCCGGTGAGCGGAAAATGGTCGTTCAAGCTGAATTCCAGCTCAGAGATTGTCGGAGGGAGCGGGCCCCATTTTCTCCTCTCCCAGAGCGATGCGACCAGTCAGTACCTTTTCGGCGACCCGAGTTGGCAGGAGCCAATTGTAGACCTCAAGTTCAAGAATCCAAACAGGAAGGGCTGGGTCGGGATCAGCTTCGGTGACATCCACAGTAGCGTGCTTAACGTGGTGCGGTGGACCGCGGAGGCTTCCCTTGGAGGGGAACGGCTCCAATTGGTCAAGATTTCCCGCGGGAAGGAAACAGTCGTCGCCAATTCTCCTACGAACGCCGGGAATGGCGAGTGGCACAAGCTCCAACTGGACTTATCGGAGTCCAACCGTGTGCGAGCCTACTTCGATGGCGTCATGAAAATCCGCGTCAAGATAGACAACTCCGAGCGTGGACAGCTTGGAGTCTACACAGCCCAGGCGAAGGGAACCACGATCGACACGGTGACCGTGGCTTTCGATAAGGAGCAAGGAAAAGAACAGGTTGTCAATAATGAAATCTTCAGAAGCGACCCCTTCATGCTCCTCTGGTCCTCCGAAAAGGGCGACTGGTTTCCCGTGAGAGGAATGACGAACGCCTACTGGCACAAGGGTGATTTTTATGGGCCCTTCGCCCTCACCCTCCCCTTCTCCCCCGGAACACAGGCGAACATGGCTTCGACGGAACAGTCTTTTGCGACCGGGTACGAGGTGACCATGTCCACCGAACCTGACGCCAAAAACAAGATGACTCTCAAGCGACAGGGAGAAACCGTCGCCCAGTGTTCCCTCCCGAGCGCGATCAGCGGTAACGTGACGATCCATCGTGAAGATGAATTCTTTTGGGTGAACGTTGGAGACAACGAAGCCCTCACATTTCATGATGCAAAGCCGCTGAAGGGCACTCACATCGGCCTGCGCCTGGCGGGAGCCGCCGACTTCGACAAGGTCAAGCTCGAGCGCTATCACGTCATCGACCACCTCTTCGAGGCAGCTCCGGTGGACTGGGTGCGCATTGGCACCTGGGAGATCACCAATCGTTTCTCTTGCACACCCACCTGGTCGCACATGAGCGCCCGCACCGAGCAGGACGCTGTGCTGTGGAACAAGTTCGCGCTGGAAGGTGATTTCACCATCGAATACTACGCGGGGATGCGGATGCAGTCCACCAAGCCCCTCACCTATCCTCGTACGGGTGACATCAATATGACTTTCAGCGCAGACGGCAAAGACCTGTCGAGCGGCTACAGCTATGTTGTCGGGGCCTGGGACCCGGGGTGGACCGGGAAATGGACCCAACTTCTCCGCGGCACCGAAGTTGTCGCTCAAACAGATCGGTACTTGATACCTCGAGTCCGAGAAGGGCAGGGGGGCAGACAGATCGAGGTTCCGCTGATTTCGGAGGGGCGTCCCATCCATGGCGCCTGGTACTACATCAAGGTGCGGAAGATCGGCAACCGGATTCAGTGCTACTTCGACAATGAGTTGGTGCTGACCTACCAGGACAAGAATCCCATGAGGGGGAAGCACTTCGCTTTGTGGACGCAGGATAACGAGATTGTCGTCGCCCGCATGAAGATCTCCTACGAGGGTGTCACGACTCCCTCAAGACGGGAGAAGCCCGCCCCCACTTTGAGTGTTCCTTCTGAGTCCGAGCCTTACCTCACGATTAGCTCCCCTTCTCATTCCGGAGTTTGCTACGACTTCGAGCGATCCCTCGAGGGATGGAAGACTGCGGACCAGGAACACGGCGCGCTGCTGGAGGTCGACGAAGGGGCCCGGGCTTCAGGAAAGAGTTCCCTCAAACTCACTAACGTTAACACGGGCGGGAATTTTGGTGTCAAGGCGCCGATCCCCTACGGGCTCGACTTGCTGAAGGTTTCGGACCTGTCCTTCAGCTACAAAATGCCTCGGGAGGCCCGGGTGAACGTGTATCTGAAGATACGTGGGCAGAACCACTTCATCGAATTCACCGGGGATCCCACGACTTCGGAGTTGCTGCCAAGAGTCGGCAGAATCGAAGGCGTTCTGCAAGACAATCAATGGCATCACGCCACTTTCCCGCTGGGCGTGGCGCTCCGCGCGATGTACCCCCTGGAGAAGTCGCTGCTGCTCGATGAAATGACGATGGGGAATTTCCATGAGGGGTATCTCAAGGCGGGCTTTGGCGGAAACCTGGAGCGTACCGTCTATCACCTGGATGACTTCCAGATGATGAGCACAGATCTTCAGCCGCCGGTTCTTCAATGGACAGTGCGGTCAACGGGATCGGTGGCGCCGAGTCTCGTTGAGTCCGTCTACAGAATCGATCGAAAACCCGAAACCGATCCAACCGGAGCCGAGGGCACCACTGACTCACGCAAGGAGTTCCCGAACCTGGAGTCGGGCAAGTGGTATTTTCATGTCAAAGGCAAGACCACGGAGGGCAAATGGACGAGCCCAGCCCACTTTGTTCTCCATGTCAATCCCAAGCCCGTCCTGGTTGCTTCCGTTGATCCGCCGAACGGATCCAGGTGGGGTGGCTCCCCGGTCACATTGAAGCTCCAGTCCGAGGAACGGATGAACCCCCTGGAGGCCGGCAGCACTCTGAGCCTCAATGGCAGTCTGGTCAGCGACATCGAACGGTACGTGAGGTATGACTTCGGGAAGAACACCCTCACCCTCGACGTCTCGCGGGCCCCCCTGAACTTCTCCGATGGGCACAAAGTCGAGTTGAGTCTGCACCTGGTCCAGCACGGAGGACAGTCCTCAGATTCCTCATGGAACTACACAGTCGATCGGTCCAAGGATGAAACGCCTCCCGCTCCAGTCGTTTTGGCGGACTATTCCCAAAACAGCTTCGAGCAGGACACGGGTACCTTCAAAGGCGCGGACGCCGGCAGCGTTGTGCTCGTAACGGACTCCTCGACGGCAGTTTCCGGTAAGTCCAGCCTGAAAGTGGTCAACGCCAAGCTTGGGTCCAACATGCAGGTCCTGGCCTGGGATCGTCCCTTCAGCGCGGGCAACTACCCGCTCTTGAGTTTCGACTATCGGGTCCCGCAGGAAGTTCACAGCGACATCATCCTGGGCACGGTGGATCATCCGACCCACTTGATTTTCGCGGACACGGACACCTCCTCCGTATACCCGACCCTGGGAACGGTGAGTAGCGTGGTCCGCGACGACCAGTGGCATCACACCGACATCAACCTATATTCGCTGCTGGCTCAACAGCCCTTTCAGGCGAAGATGTTCGACCTGTCCAGCGTCTCCTTCGGCGACTTTGGGTATGCCGGAGTCGCGCCGGGTTCAGGCTATCATCTCGACAACTTCCAGTTGGTCCCCGAGGTCAACGGGCAACGCGGGGTTACCCTCTCCTGGCAAACCAGCGATTTTTCCGGGCTGAAAGGTTACAGCGCCCGGTGGAGCAACAGTCCGACGGACAGCACCGATCCTGTCGTCAATGCCTCTGAGCCGACACATACGTTTACCGTTCAGGAGGAGGGGGTCCAGTATCTCCATTTGCGGGCTCAGGACAATGCAGGCAACTGGAGCGAACCGGTGCACTACAGATTCGTCGTGGACAATTCACCCCCCGCGGTGGGTACTCCGTCTCCCGCCAGCGGGCAGAAGTTTGGCTCCTCGCACTTGGAGATTCCCATCAGCGATGGAGGCTATTCCGGGATCGATCCCTCGTCGCTTGCGGTGGCAATCAACGACAAGGAATTCCCGATGGGTGAAATCGTCACCGACTTCGATGCCCAGCGTCAGAAGATCACATGGGACTGGGCCCTGGTAAGTGGCTTCTCGGAACAACCGGTCCCCGATGGCACGGAGGTCAAGTTCGCCCTGAAACCCATCAAGGACTTTGCGGGAAATCAGACGGCGCTCCTTCAGTGGACCGCCCGGATTGACTACGCGACCGACAAAGAACCTCCCACCGCGCCGGAGGTCAAATCACCCAGCCAGAGCCTGCTTTCTCTCGACACTTTCACCAAGGATCTGGGCGGATGGGATGACTGGGGGGGGCGGAAAGGATTCGACCTTGTTCGCTGCTTTGACACCGGGAAGCAGGACTATGTGGTGCGCCTGGTGGCTGGAGGCGCTCGACGCGGCAGCGGCGCCTATATTCACCGTGGGGCTTACGATGTCGTCAAGCACCCCTACCTGTCGTTCCAGTACAAGTTTGGTGCGGAATCCAAGATACAAATCCTCTGTCTCATCGGTGGACAGTGGCGGTCTCTGCAACTGACGGGAAGCAGTCGAAGGTTCACCGCTCTCGGCACGGTTTCGGGGATCGCCCAGGATGGACAATGGCATACCGCCTTCATCAACCTGCAGAGCTTCCTGGCGGCCGCCTACCCCAACCAATCCAGCCTCATGGTCGAGGGACTTTCTCTCGGGGAAGAGGGAAGCTCTGGCGAGTATTTCGTCGACAATTTCGCTATTTTCGGACCGGGGAAGGCTGTTCCGCAGTTCAGTTGGACTGACGTTGATCCTACCGGCATCGCCAGCTTCAGCTACCAGATCGACCAGAATCCTGATACGGTGCCCGACACAACCGGGGAAGGAAACGAGCGCGACAAGACCCTCCAGCAGCTTGCTCCTGGAATGTGGTATCTCCATATCCGAGCGCAAGACGGCGCTGGTAACTGGAGTTCTCCAATGCACTATCCGTATTTCGTGGGCGGATAAAGGGAGTTCTTTAGCCGAGACCGGTTCCTGCTCGTCTCAGAGCCGTGGGCTGAGGGAGACCGGTCAGAAGAGGCTCGGCCCACGCCGGGGTCCTCAGACCGTCCGCAATCCCAGCGCAAACTGGCAACCGCTCTCATCGCCAAAGCGCACGCAATCGGCGAACCGCGCCAGCCCATGTCCCCTCAAACGAAGGGGATCGGAGGCGTACTCGAGCCAGCGAAATTCGTAGTGTATGACCTCCTCGACTGGACGACCTGAGAGGCAGGAATCCGTTCCGGCGATCAGCGCCATATACTCCCGCATTGCGTCCGGCTTGAAGTTGAGCGTCTGGTGCGCGGTTACATCATAGGCGGAGATATCGGACATCGCCTCGCAGTCTCGCAGTTTCCCGACAATTGACAAATCCCTTCTGTTTCAATACAATGTGGGCGCTCACGGGGGAGGTCCTCTGTGAACTGGTGGACTGAGGCTGCGATTGACGCAGGTATCGAGATCCCACTGGTAAGACTATTGCATGCACCTCTCAGGAAGCTGAAATCCGTGCAACCCTCTGATTCGGTTCTGGATTTCGGACAGCAACCTCGAAGAAACCTTCCGCAGACGCACATCTGTTGGACCAGCGTTGATCGATTGCATGACATAAGTGGCTGCAAGAATGGGGGATACGTGGTGCAGATTTCCGATCGCGCCAACCGGATTCAACCGTCTCCGACCCTGGCTGTCTCAGCTAAAGCGAAGAAGATGCGTTCCGAGGGCGTCGATGTCCTCAGTTTCGATGTGGGAGAACCGGACTTTGACACCCCCGATCACATCAAGATGGCGGCAATCAAAGCCCTTGTCCAGGGAGATACAAAGTATACTCCTGCGACAGGAACCGAAAAGCTAAAAGCAGCCATCTGCAAGAAGCTAAGGGAAGAGAACGGTCTGGAGTACTCGACGAACCAGATAGTAGTGTCCTGCGGCGCGAAGCACTCTCTTTACAATATCTTTCAGGCGACGGTAAACCCCGGCGATGAAGTGATCATCCCGGCCCCCTACTGGGTGAGCTATCCTGACCAGGTGCTGCTGGCCGGTGGCACCCCGGTTTTCATCCCTACCGATGAAATCACGAAGTTCAAGATCTCACCTCGGCAGCTTGAAGACGCCTTAACCGATCGAACTGTGGCAGTGGTCCTCAACAGCCCAAGCAACCCGACGGGGGCAACTTACTTGCCCGAGGCCGTGAGGGAGCTCGGAGAGATAATCCTCAGCCATCCGAGAGCGACCATCGTTTCCGACGAGATCTATGAGAAGATCGTTTACGACGGCCGGGAGGTTGTGAGTATCGCGTCCTTTGGTCCGGAGTTGAAAGCCCGCACCGTCGTGGTGAATGGACTTTCCAAGTCCGCCTCGATGACCGGCTGGAGGTTGGGTTACACGGCCTCGGTGAAGGAACTGGCTGAGGCGATGGGTAAGATTCAGAGCCAGAGCACTTCGAACCCTACCTCGTTCGCACAGGCGGGGGGTCTGGCCGCGTTGCTCGGACCAAAGGACTTCGAGGGCGCGATGGTCGCCGAGTTCGATCGGCGCCGACGGCGGGTTACTGATTTGCTTAATGGCATCCCCGGGATCACCTGCGAGTTACCCGAAGGTGCTTTTTATGCCTTCGCCAATGCGGCCGGAGTTCTGGGAAAGTCGTACCAGGGCACTCAGGTTGACAACTCCGGGCAATTGGCTGACTATCTGTTGCGCGAGGCGAGGATAGCTGTCGTTCCGGGGAACGGCTTTGGTCTGGATACTCACCTCCGCCTCTCTTACGCTACTTCGATGGAGTGTATCGAAGAGGGCTTGAAGCGGATGCAACAGGCGCTTACGAGCTGAGAGTTGACGACTGATGGGCCTTCGTCGATTGCTCGACGAGCGGCACTCGGTTCTCCCATCAGTCTCCACCTTCAAGGCATCGATCATTTTTCATTGACTACTTCATTTACAGGAGGCTTTTGTAATGGCAACCATCACGGAGGGGTTGCGAGACATAATAGCGGGAACCTCGGAGATTTGTTACCTCGACGGTGTCGAGGGTATCCTTGCCTACCGCGGCTACGACATCCATGACCTTGCCGACAAGGCAACCTTTGAGGAGGTTGTCTATCTCCTCTGGTTCGGTCAACTGCCGAACAAATCGGAATTGGGGCAGTTCACTGCAAAGCTTGCAGCCCATCGCCCCTTGCCCCCAAAGCTCATCGATGCGATGCGATCCTTCCCCGCGAACGCTATCCCGATGTCCTCCTTGAGAACGGTCGTTTCCGCGCTGGCAGGCTATGATCCTCTCGCGGACGTTCATACACCGGAGGCCAACCTGGAGAAAGCCTATCGGCTTACCGCTCAGCTCGCAACCATCGTGGCCGCCCTCGATCGTGTGCGAAAAGGTCTGGCACCGGTGGAGCCGGATCCAACACTGAGCCATGCTGCGAACTTTCTCTACATGTTGTCCGGAGAAAAGCCCGACGAAATGGAGTCTCGGGTGTTTGACATTGCCCTCGTTCTTCATGCCGATCATGAATTCAACGCTTCCACTTTTGCTTGTCGCGTCATAGCCGGAACGCTGGCGGATATGTATTCCGCCGTGGTAGGAGGCATCGGCGCGCTAAAAGGGCCGCTGCACGGGGGCGCAAATGAAGCGGTCATGAGAATGCTGGACGAGGTCGGCGATAGGAGGAAGGTCGAGACCTACGTTCGCGGCAAGCTTGAGCGGAAGGAAAAGGTCATGGGCTTCGGACACGCGGTTTACCGCACCGAGGATCCCCGGGCGACCCACTTGCGAGTGATGTCCAAGGAGCTGTGCGAAAAGACCGGCCACCCCGAGCTTTACGAGATGTCGAACGCTATCGAGAACCTCATGTATTCCGAAAAGAAGATCAACGCCAACGTCGATTTCTACTCGGCGACGACTTACCATGCTTTGGGTATCTCCACGGATCTCTTCACGCCCATCTTTGCGGTGAGCCGCGTCTCCGGGTGGACGGCGCACATTCTGGAGCAATACGCCAACAACAAGTTGATCCGGCCTCGCTCTGAGTACATTGGGCCGGCGCTCAACCAGCCATGGGTGCCGATTGAGGAGCGATAGTTCCATAGAACACGGGCGTGCGCGAAAACTGAAGTCTGGGAGATGGACCGTTACCCCTCCGCTTACCCTCCAACCCGCACCCCCATACTCCCATGCGCATAGTGAGAGGTATTCGAATGACCGATACGGTTTCTGGAGAGAAGATAACGCTCAAAGACGGCAAGCTGTCCGTTCCCGACAACCCGATCATTCCCTTTATCGAGGGTGACGGGACGGGTCCCGATATCTGGGCGGCAGCGGTTCGGGTTTTCGACGCTGCCGTCGACAAAGCTTACGGGGGCACAAAGAGAATTGTCTGGAAGGAAGTCTTCGCCGGACAGAAGAGCTTCGACAAGCTGGGCACATGGCTGCCCGATGAGACAGTGGAGAAGTTCAAGGATTACCTTGTCGGCATCAAAGGTCCGCTCACGACTCCGGTCGGCGGTGGCATTCGCAGCCTCAACGTGACTCTCCGCCAGATGCTCGATCTCTACGTTTGCCTGCGTCCGGTTCGCTGGTTCCAGGGCGTGCCTTCTCCCGTGAAGCGTCCTGAGCTTGTGGACATGGTGATCTTCCGGGAAAACACAGAAGATATTTACGCGGGCATCGAATGGAAAGCCGGGACCCCGGAAGCTCAGAAGATCATCCAGTGGATGCAACAGGAAATGGGGGTCACCAAGATCCGCTTCCCGGAAACTTCATCCATCGGGATCAAGCCGGTCTCTTCCGAAGGCAGCAAGCGCCTCATCCGCGCCGCGATCAAATACGCGCTCCAACACAAGCGCAAATCGGTGACGATGGTGCATAAGGGCAACATCATGAAGTTCACCGAAGGCGGCTTCCGAGACTGGGGCTATGAGTTGGTGAAGGAGGAGTTCAGCGACGTGGCAGTCGGCTGGGAGGACTGCGGCGGGAAGCCGGGAGACAAGCTGCTGGTCAAGGATTCCATTGCCGACATTACCCTCCAGCAGGTCTTGACTCGTCCGGAAGATTTCGACGTGATCGCGACTCTCAACCTGAATGGCGACTATCTTTCCGACGCGTTGGCCGCACAAGTCGGTGGCATCGGTATTGCACCCGGTGGCAACATCAACTATGATACCGGTCACGCCATCTTCGAAGCAACCCACGGGACCGCTCCCAAATACTCGGGGCAGGACAAGGTCAATCCCGGCTCGGTCATTCTTTCAGGAGAGATGATGTTCCGTCACCTGGGCTGGGATGAAGCGGCGGATCTCATCGTGAAAGCGTTGGGGACGACCATCTCCAACAAGACCGTGACCTACGACTTCGAGCGACTGATGGACGGCGCCACCTTGCTCAAGTGTTCGGAGTTCGGAGACGCAATCATCAACAAGATGGGTTAGGAGACCTCTGTGAAGATCCACGAATATCAGGCGAAGCAGATCCTCGCCAAATACAAAGTGCCGATTCCGGCTGGTGATGTAGCATCAACTCCCGAAGAAGCCGAGGCGATCGCTGCACGATTGGGGAAGCGCGTGGTCATCAAGGCTCAGGTGCATGTCGGTGGTCGCGGCAAAGCGGGCGGAGTGAAACTGGCGGAGACGCCCGGAGAAGCCAAAGTGATGGCTTCGCAGATTCTCGGCATGAACATTAAGGGATTGACCGTCGAGAAGGTTCTCGTCGAGGAGGCTGCTGACATCGCCGAAGAATACTACCTCGGCATCACCGTGGATCGGGCGGCGCGACGCAACGTGGTGATGGTCAGCGCGGCGGGAGGCATTGATATCGAAGAGGTCGCGGCGACCGCGCCGGAGAAGATCGCGAAGCTGCACCTTGACCCGGCAATTGGGATGATGGATTTCCATACTCGGATACTCGCGGAAGAAGCCGGGCTGAATCCAGCGGCCCTCCGACCGGCGAGTGGGTTCCTGAAGGCGCTCTACAAGGCCTACGTTGACGTGGACGCGTCTCTTGCGGAGATCAATCCACTGGTCCTCACGAAAGACGGAAAGCTGATCGCCACTGACGCCAAGATCAACATTGATGACAACGCTCTCTTCCGCCAGAAGGAGTTGGCTGAGCTTCGGGAACAGCAGGAGGAAGATCCGATTGAAGCGGAGGCGCACCGGCGCGGGCTGACGTATGTCCGGCTGGACGGAGATATAGGCATTCTCGGTAACGGCGCGGGTCTGGTGATGACAACCCTTGACGTCGTCCAGCGCGAAGGCGGCAAACCGGCCAACTTCCTCGACGTTGGTGGCGGCGCAAAAGCGGAGCAGGTAACGAACGCTCTCGACACGGTATTGCTCGACAAGAACGTGAAGGGTGTGCTCTTCAACATCTTCGGCGGCATCACCCGCTGCGACGAGGTCGCGAAAGGAATCCTCGAAGCGACTGCCACGATGAACATCCAGGTTCCCATCGTCATCCGCCTGACGGGGACACGCGAAAAGGAAGGGCAGGAACTGTTGAGAGGCAGCAACCTTATCCCCGCGGCTTCGATGCAGGAAGCGGCTCGTAAGATAGTCGACCTGGTCGAAGCACCTTAGGCCATGGATAGGCGTGGAGGGGTCGCGGTTCTACATTGAGTAAGCAGCATGTTTATGGACTCCGAGCAACTTCGACAATTGATTAACCGAGGCGAAAGTCTTGACGTCGAGTTCAAGCGAGAGATCAGCGACGCGCACGACCTCGCCGGGGAAATCGTCGCTTTCGCCAACGGGGAAGGTGGAACCCTCCTCGTTGGGGTTGATGATAGCGGGATCATTTGCGGGCTGTCCAACCCCAATGAAACGGAAAGGCGGTTGATGGGGGTGTGCCGGGAAAGCTGTAGGCCCGCGGTGGAAGCCACACCGGTTGCGGTCGAGTTAGAAGGGGAAACGGTTGTCGCCCTCACCATCAGCAAGGGCCTCGACAAGCCTTACTCGACCAGCACCGACCACTATACTATGTTCGCATGGGGTCAACCGAGCGGCGGGCGACCAAGGAACAGCTCTACCGGCTGTTCCAAGGGTCGGGCTTCATTCATTACGACGCGCAGCCAGTACCCGGCTCCTCCCCGGACGATCTTCGCATGGTCAAAGTGGAGGAGTATCTGAGCACAGTGTTCGGACTCGATCTCTCCACTGAGCCTGACCGAGGAAGGCTCTTGCGGAACGCTGGACTACTGGCAGAAGTCGCTGGAGACACTCTGGCAACGGTGACAGGGGTTCTGTTTTTTGGGAAGCATCCCGACGCCTTGTTGTACTCGGCGGGAGTGTTGGCGGCAAGAATCAAAGGCGCCGACCTCGGCGGAGACATTGAAGATCGCAGAGACATCGTAACCACCATTCCCGAGGTCATCGAGGATACGTTGTCCTTCTTCCGGGCGCACAACCAAACGTCGGCGCGTTTTGAGGGCGCCAAACGCATTGATAGACCACTGTATCCCGAAGAAGTGGTCCGCGAAGCGGTCGTCAACGCCGTGGCACATCGCAACTACAGCATCACCGGCTCAAAGGTCCGTTTCCTCGTTTTCGATGACCGCATTGAGGTGCGCAGTCCGGGAGGGTTACCCAACACCGCGACGATGGATGAAATCCGGGCGGAGAGAACCTTCATCCGCAACCAGTTGTTGGTTCAGATTCTCAACAACCTACGATACATCGAACGGCTGGGACGGGGTGTTCCTACGATGCTGCGCCGCGGGAAGGAGTTCTCAGGGCGCGAGCCTGACCTCGAGGAAAAGGCCGAAGAATTCGTCGTGACCATCTATCGGCGTGAGACAAGCAGGGAGTAAGCATGAGCATTCTCGTTAACAAATCAACTCGACTCCTGGTCCAGGGCATCACGGGCCGGGAAGGAGAATTTCACACGCGGCAGATGATCGAATATGGGACCAACGTCGTGGCCGGTGTGACCCCCGGCAAAGGCGGGCAGGTAATTGAACATGACGGAGCGCAGGTTCCGGTTTTCGATACCGTCAAGGAAGCCGTGCAGGAAACGCAGGCGAACTGCGCGGCGGTGTTCGTGCCTCCGCCCTTCGGGTGCGACGCGGTATTCGAGGCGTTGGACGCAGGAGTTACCGGCATTGTCTGCATCACCGAAGGGATTCCCACACAGGACATGCTGCGGGTGTATCGCTTCCTGAAGGAATCCAATGGCTGGATGATCGGGCCGAACTGCCCCGGATTGATCTCGCCCGGTCAATGCAAGGTCGGCATCCTGCCGGGGAACATTTTCATTCCAGGCAACGTGGGGCTGGTCTCCCGCAGCGGCACGCTGACCTACGAGATCGTGAATGAGCTGACGCTTGCCGGACTGGGACAGTCCACCTGCGTCGGCATCGGGGGTGACCCGATCATCGGGTCCTCCTTCGTTGATGTGCTTTGCTGGTTTAACGATGATCCCGAGACGAAGGCTGTTGTCATGATCGGCGAAATCGGTGGAAACGATGAGGAAGTTGCGGCGCAGTTCATCAAAGAGAAGATGACAAAGCCGGTCGTCTCCTTCATCGCGGGGAAGACGGCTCCTCCCGGAAAGCGGATGGGCCACGCGGGAGCGATTGTCTCCGGGACGAGCGGCACGGCACAGGCAAAGATCGAGGCATTACAGGCCGTCGGTGTTTCGGTGGCCGAGCTTCCGAGCGAAGTGCCGGCGTTGGTAGAACAGGCATTGGTCAGTTAGCCACTGAGAACACGGTGACGCACCTTCGGTGTGCATTCTGAGTCCCTGTGGCGAAAGCAAAGTAACTGCGTGAACCTTCTCACGAAAGGATGATTGAGCTATGAAAATCTCTGTCATTGGCGCGGGCAACGTAGGAGCCACCGCGGCGTTGTTCATGGCCCAGCGTGAATTGGGCGACATCGTGTTGCTGGACATTCCACAGGTCGAGGGGATGCCCAAAGGGAAGGCGCTGGACATGAGCGAGACAGCGCCCGTCCAGGGATACGACTCCGGCCTGACTGGCGGCACGGATCCAGAAATGATCGCGGGAAGCGATATTGTCGTCGTGACCTCCGGCATGCCGCGCAAGCCCGGCATGTCCCGGATGGATTTGCTGACGACTAACGCGAACATCATCCGAGGCGTGACTCAGAATATCGTCAAGTACGCGCCGAACTCCATTGTCTTGATGGTTGCCAACCCGC